>JAGWNO010000055.1 GCA_028871235.1 Gammaproteobacteria bacterium | reverse complement strand
GTTCTCGGTCTCCACATACCAGGTGACCACGTAATGATGGGTGCTGAACCCGTTGATGTTCCTGCTCTCGCCGGTGTTCTTGACCTTGAACTCGCTCTTGACCACGCGCACGTCGTTGTTCTCGTGCTGCTGCGGTCCGGGCGTGACGGATGCGGCTGCCTGTTGTTCCTGCGCGGGTTGCGGCGGTGTATAGATGGCCCGTTCCGTGTAGGTTTTCTTGTCCGGATGCAGCTCCAGCAGCTGGTTCTGGTCCACCAGGTAGATGTCGACGAGGTCATTGCCATTGTCGTGGCTCATCCATTTCTGCAGGGCGCCAAGCACCGCGCCGGTGAACTTGATGTTCGACTCGGTGCGCTTCTTCTGTCCCTGCAGATAGCTGGTGCTGGTGATGTCACTTGCGCCCATGCCGGCGATGCCGCCAAAATGTGTCACGCTCTGCATCCGCACGTCGGCGCGGGCGGTCAACGGCAGGCAGGTGAGTATCGTTGACAGTACCGCTGCCACCATATATTCCAGGAATCCCCGGTTTGCCATAAGGTCCTCCCATGGTTCCATTGTTTTCGGGGACTCAATGTATAAGCCAGAAAACCGCGGCGCGCCAGCCGGGTCTGAAAACCCCCCGGTTTTCAACTACACTTGCCGCCCCCGGCCCTGAGCTCCATCGGATTCCAGCATGCCTTTTGACAGCGTCTCCAGCCTGACCGCACCGGACTGCATGCACCAGCACCACATGCATCTCAAGCCCTGGGACCCGCTGTACCGGGCGGTCATCCTGTTCGGGCTGGTAGCGGTCATCTACGTCTCCTTCCGCTGGCAGCTGTTCCAGCCCCTGCTGCATGCCGCCACCGAGCACCACTGGACCCGGTTCATCGTGCACCCCAGCATCCTGTGGATGTTCATGGGTACGCTGATGCTGTTGTTCCGCACCTTGCTGTGGTTCCGCTACCGCACCCCGCCGGTGGCGGGCTTCGCGGACGCGCCGCCGCTGACCGTCATCATCCCCGCCTACAACGAGGGCCCCATGGTGGCCAAGTCCATCGATTCGGTGGCCACTGCCCGCTACCCTTACGGCCGGCTCGAGATCTTCGTGGTGGACGACGGCAGCCGCGACGATACCTGGACGCATATCGAGGCGGCCGCCAGGCGCCATCCGCAGCTGGTCACCACCCTGCGTTTCCCCCGGAACCGTGGCAAGCGGGCGGCACTGGAGGCGGGCTTTCGCCACGCCCGCGGCGACATCATCGTCACCATCGATTCCGACAGCGTCATCGAACGCGACACCCTGCTGGCCATGGCGGGGCCGTTCCACGATCCCCGGGTGGGGGCGGTGGCCGGCAAGGTGACGGTGTACAACCGCGGGGACGGACTCATCCCGCGCATGCTCAAGGTGCGCTATACCCTGAGCTTCGATTATCTGCGGGCGGTGCAGTCCACCTATGGCACGGTGTACTGCTGTCCCGGCGCCCTGGCCGGCTACCGTGCCGCGGTGGTGCGTCAGGTACTGGATGACTGGGTGAGCCAGACATTCATGGGGGTGGCCTGTACCTACGGTGAGGACCGTTCCATGACCAATTACATCCTCGCCCGGGGCTATGACACGCTGTACCAGCGCGCCGCCGTGGTGCACACCGTGGTGCCGCTCACTTATACGCGGCTGTGCAAGATGTTCCTGCGCTGGGATCGCAGCTACGTGCGCGAGGAGCTGCGTTTTGCGCGCATCGTGTGGAAGCGCCCCTTGGGTCCGCGGCTTATCGCCATCGCTGACGCCGTCATCACCAACCTGCGCTATCCGGTGAGTTGGGCGACGCTGGCATTGCTGGCGATGTTGAGCTTCTGGCATCCCGCCACGCTGGTGCGGCTGTTGTGCGTCATTGGCATCATGGCGTGCTTCAACATGCTGTACTACCTGCGCAGTGAACGCTCCTGGGATTTTGTCTACGGCATTTTCTATTCCTACTACTCCGCTTTCGCGCTTTTCTGGATCTTCCCCTACGCGGTGCTGACGGTCCGCGCGAAATCCTGGCTCACGCGTTGATGCACCGGCCGCGTCGCAGGCGGCCGCCCCGGATATGACCGGGCCAGGCGTCGCGCCCGTGCTGCGACACCCGGATGATGGCGGCTAGAAATCCCTGCCGATCTCCGCGTACAGCTCCCGGCCGGCGCCGGGAAAATAGCGGTAATTGCCGAAGCTGTAGTCGGCGCGTTCCGCGTAAGCGGTGTTGGCGAGATTCATGACGCGCGTGGCGAGTTTCCAGCCACGCCCCAGCTGTGCGGATGCGCGCAGGTTGAGCAGGTCCTGGCCGCCATAGCGGTGCTGGTTGGATTCGTCCAGCCAATAACCGCCCACGTGGGTCCACTGCAGCTCCACCAGCGCCCCATCCGCGGGCCGCCAGCGCAGGCGCAGGCCGCCGAGACTGCGTGGCGCGTACTTGACGTCGTTGCCGCAGGCGATGAAATTCCCCTGGCCAAGATTCGCGGAGAAAGCATAGCGGTGAATGGCGTAGCTGCCGTCCGCCAGCATTTCCCAGGCACTGTTCAGGTGGTAATCCAGCGAAAACTCCAGGCCCCGAGAGCGGATGCGGCCGTTGCTCACATTGAAGCCGTTGGCATCGCGGAAGATGAAGTGGTTCTTGACCATGGAATACACATCCGTGTCCCAGCTCCAGCGCCCCGCGTAGCCACGCCATCCGAATTCATAGGAATCGAGCGTCTCCGAATGCAGGTCCGCCACGCTCTGCTGGCGCTGCAATTCGTAAAGCTCGGTGGCCTCCGGCGCGCGCGCGCCGCGGCCCATATTCAGATAGAAAGTCTGCGTGTCGCTGGCCACATAGCTCACCCCGAACTTGGGCAGCACGTTCACAAACTGGTCGCTGCGGTCCGCCGGCCGGTTGAACAGGCAGCCGCCGAAGGCACAGGGCGTGCCGTCCGCCTGGGTATTGCCCGCCGGCAGGAAATTCACGTAACTGTAGCGTACGGCTTCCACCCGCAGGCCGCCGGCGAACAGCCAGCGCGGACTCCACTCATGGGTCACATGCACATAGGCCGCGAGTGTGCGGCTGTCGGCGGCGTAATCGTAGTGGAACCCCGCCGGCCGGATGTCCGCCTGCGGCGGCGGCAGCGTGGTCACCGGCCCGGGCTGGAATTCCGTGAGTGTGCCGTGGGCGTATTCCGTATCCACACCGTAGATGACTTGTGTGTCGGTCTCAGGTGCAGTGCGCAAAGCCAGCAGGGTGCCGAGGCTGTTGGCGGCGTCGCGCTCAATGGGTTCGCCGGGCAGGAAATGCTCGGTGAACCCGGTGCTGTTGCGCCGCAGGTAGGGCGTGAAGTCGAACTCGCTGCCGCCACCGAAGTGGATGCGCCATTTCTGCGCCAGCAGCCCGCTCTGGGCGTCACGGAAGGCGCCGGGGGTGGGATTGGAATCCCGCAGGCTTTCGTCCTTGTAGGCCGACAGGCCGTAGATGTAACCGGCGGTCTGCTGATTTAGGTTGGTGCCGGCGATCAGCGTCTCGCGGCTCACGCGGCCGTCGTCGTGATCGAAACGCAGGTCGAATTTCTGCTGATCGTAGGCGGAAGCGGCGCGGAAACCGCCGTCGTGGGTGGCGTTGACGGCGATACGCACACCGTCGCTGCCGTTCCATGCGCCGATGCTGGCTTGCGCGCGCAGGTAATCGTTGGAGCCGCGTTCCAGGCCCGCGCTTTTCATGGGTGTGGACTGCGCCGGTTGCGTCAGCACATTCACGATCCCGTTCAGCGCATTGGAGCCGTACAGCACCGAACCGGGACCGCGAATTACCTCCACCGCCCGCGCCTGTTCGGTGTTGAGCCAGAACATCGCGTTGACGTTGCAGAAGCCGGCCGGCTGGATGGGTATACCGTCTTCCAGCAGCAGGAACGCCCCGCAGGCACCCGCTCCGGTGAACAGCGGCGAACGGATGGCCATGAGACTCTCCTGGCCGCTGCCTTCCGTGACCCAGGCGCCCGGCACCACGGAGAACAGCTGCGCCGGGTGGGTTTCTCCGATGAGCGACAGGGTTTGAGCATCCACCCGCGCGGTATTGCCGGGCAATAGCTGCAAGGGCATGGGCGCGCCGGTATCCGTCACCACCACCTTGCCAAGCTGCACGGCGTTGTCAGCGCGCACACCTGGACTGAAGCCAAAAGCCACGACCAGGACCCACAAGGCTAATACGATGTACGTATCGCGGGCGCCACCGCCGCATCGCGAATGCTGAATGCGCAGCTTTTGTGGGAGCGGCGGCACCCTTCGCGTTACCGGTTTGTGCATTTCACTGCGGTAATGCAAAAGCGATTACATAGTCGCCGCGCTTGGTGCCGCCTGGCCCGTGTCCGCCGGCGGCGATCACCAAGTATTGCTTGCCGTTGATTGAATAGGTCATGGGCGTGGCCTGGCCGCCGGCCGGCAGTTTGTACTGCCACAATACTTTTCCAGTGTTGATGTCTAAAGCGCGAATGTCGTCGTCCATGCTGGCGGCAATGAACACCAGTCCCCCGGCGGTGATGACCGGCCCACCCATGTTGGGGACACCCAGATTGAAATGGTTAAGCACCGCATTGCCCAGCGGCACCTGCCATTTGATGGTGCCACGCACCATATCCACCGCCGCCAACTGACCCCAAGGAGGTTTGACGCAGGGAATCTTCAGGGGCGACACAAACACCTTGCGGCGCATGCCGTAGGGCGTACCGGACTGTTCGGAAAAATCCCAGCCATCGTATTGGCTGGAGTCCGCTTCCGCCCGCAACTGGTCGCGCGGTACCAGCGCCACCAGCATGGGAAAATCGTTGGTGTTGATCACCGCGATCTGGTGCAGCGGATCGAAGGCCAGACCGCCCCACTCGGCGCCGCCGGCGTAACCCGGCTGCTCAATGCTGCCCTGCAAGCTTGGCGGCGTGTAGATGCCTTCCGAGCGATATTGCTTGATGCGTTTACGGCACCAGCCCTCGTCCCAGAAGGTGAGTCCCCAGGCATCGTCCGGTGTCACCGGTCCCTGGCGCACCAGCGGTGGGGGGGCAACAGGAAAAGGCTGGGTTCTGGAGGGAATTTCACCCGCGACAGCGTCCTGCGGCACCGGCTTTTCCACGATGGGAAACACCGACTCGCCGGTGACACGGTTGAAAGTGAACAGCAGGCCCATCTTGGTGGGCTGGATCACGGCCGGCACCATCTGTCCGTTGTGCATCAGATCCACCAGAGTGGGCTCAGCCGGCAGGTCATAATCCCAGAGATCGTGGTGCACGAGTTGGTGCGCCCATACCAGCTTGCCGGTATCGCCGTTAAGCGCCACGATCGAATCGGTCCAGCGGTCGTCGCCGGGGCGTTCGCCGCCGTACATGTCAGGATCCGCGGAAGTGGTGGGCAGGTAAACCAGCTTGCGCTGCGGATCCACGGAAATCAGCGACCAGACGTTGCCGGCACCGGCGGTGGCAGCTGCCTTCGGATCCCACTCCTTATAAACGGGATTGGACGGATCACGCGGGATTGGGTCCCAGCTCCACAGGAGTTTCCCGCTGCGCGTGTCAAAGGCGCGCACCACGCCAAGTTCTTCTTCAGTGGAACGGTTGTCCCCCACGGAGGAACCCACGATCAGTTTGTCCCCCAGGATGGCAGGCGGGGAGGTCACCAGATAATTGCGCCATTTGCTGTCGGGGTGCTGCAACCGCATGCCCTGTGTGAGATCAATCACGCCATCCTTGCCGAAACCCTGGCAGAGTTTGCCTGTGGAAGCATCCAGCGCCAGCAGCCGGCCGTCCAGGGTGGGCGCGAAGATGCGCGCATGACAGGCTGTCTCTGCCGGTGATTTATCATCCACCCACAGGGAAACGCCGCGGGAAGCGGCATCCGAATACCAGAGTTTTTTGACGTGTGTGTCGAAGCGCCAACGCTGCCCGCCAGTGGCGGCATTGACCGCCACCACATTGGTCTCGCTGGTGGTGAAGTACAAGGTGCCGTCGTAGAAGATGGGTGTCGCCTCAAACGTCATGTGCGACTTCCATTCATCGCCCGGGAAACCGGCACCCGTGTCGCCGGTGCGATAGGTCCAGGCGACCTCCAGGTTCCGCACATTGACAGGCGTGATCTGGGTAAGCGGCGAATAGCGTGTGCCGCCCGGATCGCCGCCGTAATGGCTCCAACCGCCGTCCGCGGCGGCCACGCCCTTGGCCATGAGGAATACGAACAGTGCCAGGAACCCGCACCGGAATATCGCGCGCCGCATAATCCACCTCCTGCCGTTGTATGCACAAAGGTAGAGGGCTGGACAGCGGCTTGCAACGCATCAGGTAGTGAGCGGCGCGCCTCCGGGCCAGGCGGCACCCAAGCGATGACAAAACACAGTCAGGAACCGAACAGGTGATCCAGCTGACGGCGGTAGCGGCGGCTGAAGTTCACGAAGCTGCCGTCCTTGAGCAGGATGCGGTAGTCACCGCTGTCCCAGGGCTGGATCTCGCGGATGCGGTCAATGTTGACGATGTGGCCGCGATGCACCCGTGCGAAGTGGTGCGCATCCAGTTTCTTCTCCAGCGTCGCCAGCGATTCCCGCAGCGGATAAGCGGCGCCCTGTGAGTGGATGGTGACGTAATTACCATCTGCTTCGATGTGATCGATGTCGGCGGTGCGCAGGATGAATTCGCGGTTGAGCTTCCTCACCACCAGCCGCTCGATACCGCCGTTGGCGGCAACGGCCGGAAGCGGGTGCGTTACGGCCGGCTGCGGCAGCCGGCTTTCCAGCCACAGACGGTACACCCGGAAGGCGTACAGCCCGGCCAGGATCAGCCAATAGACCAGGAAATCCTTGCGGTATTCATAAACCCAGTTGCTGAGCGGCGCGCCAAAATCGTAATGCAAGCCGGCGATCTGGTACGCCAGTTTGCGCAAGGCCACCATGCCGCTCACATGGATGACGGAGTACGGGATGGTCGCCAGCAGGTGCAGCGGCAGCGTCCATTTCCAGGTGCGGGCGCCCAGCAAAAAGCGGTTGTTGAACCAGGAGATACAGGGAATCAGCGCCCAGGTGAGCAAGGCGCTGGAATACTCCCATACGAAGGGTTGCCAGGGCGACAGATAACGACCGTCACGCGCCTCGTCTGTCAGCACCGTGAAGGCATTGACGGTGACGATGGCCGCGAGCAGACCGCCGAAAACCGCGATCTGCCACAGCCATACGCGCCGGCGGATGGCCAGCAATTGCCCTGCCTTTATATCAACCCCGTTATGCCCCATGTCTGGCCCATATTATTCCGGCGCGCCATTCTAACCCTTCAAGCCGGCGGCAGCTTGGCCGCTTCGTCAGCCATGCTCCTCCGGCAATACCACGCTAGGCATGGGATGCACCTCGAAACTGAAACCGGTATCGGCCTTTATGACCGGATCGTTGGCACCGAGAGAATTTGCGTCCGTTGCATCTTGAAGCCGGATGATGGCGATGCCGTAAGCGCCCTTGGGATCAGCGACCGGTCCGAAAGCAATCACCAGGTTCTTTTTCATCAAGCCGCGCCAATAGACGGCGTGCTCCTGCATAAGCTGGCGTTCTGCGGGCGTCATGTCCGCAGGGAAAGTACGCCGCGGCGCATTGAGTTTGTAAAGAAAGTAGTTCATTTGATATCCCCGGTGGATGTTCAGGATGGATCTTGCCGGAAAACCACTGCTCACTGTCGAGGATTATCGCAGCCCTGCTTGCGCACTCAATGCGGCTTTGAGGTCAGCAGGGCGTGCATCTCCGCGTGGGAAATGATGCGGTTGGCGAAGTCGAAGCTGCCCGTGGCCTGCAGCTCTTCCGCCACCTGACGGATGGCGGTGAGCGCCGCCCGCGCCAGCGCGCCGCCGACGCTCACCCGCGCCACGCCGAGCTTCTTCAGTTCCGCCAGCGGCGGCGTATTGGCACCGGCCAGGATGTTGACGGGTCCGTGTACAGCCTTGACCAGCCGGCCGATGGTGGCGGCGTCACTCACGAACGGCAGGAACAGGCAGTCGGCGCCCGCCTCGCGGTAGGCGTTGGCGCGGCGCACCGCTTCCGTGCAGGCATCGCCCTGGAAATAACCCGGATGAAAGGCATCGGTGCGCGCGTTGATGACCAGCGGCACGCCGGCGGCTTCCGCAGCGGCGCGGGCCGCTTGCACACGCGCCAGGGCTGCCTTCAACGGCAGCAACGCGCCGTTCCGGGCATCCTCCAGGTTGCAGCCGGCGGCGCCGGCGTTTACGGCTGCACGCACCGTCGCCACCACCGCTTGCGTGCCTGCGCCGTAACCCGCTTCCAGGTCCGCCGTGACCGGCACCGCCACCGCCCGCACCATGCGCGCCACGGCGGCGAGCATCTCTTCGCGGCTCAGCCGTTCGCCGTCGGCGTAACCGAGGGCATTGGCCACGCCCGAGCTGGTGGTGGCGATGGCCGGAAACCCCAGCGATTCCACCACGCGCGCACTGGCCGCATCCCAGGCGTTGAGCAGCAGCAGCGGCTCGGGACCATGGTGCAGCGCCCGCAGCGTCTCCGCCTTGCGGCGCAGCGCGGCAAGCGCGGCGGAGTCCTGCATATCACTGTTTCAGCGGCGCAAGGCCAGCGCTCTGCAGCGCGGCGTTTGCCCGCGGCAGCTCGGCGAGCTGCACCTGCCGCCAGCGATCGAGGATACCCTGCAGCGTGGCACGTTGTTTCCTGAAGCCGGTGCGCACATCGGGTGTGGGTGCCGCATCGGCGCTCTCCACCGCCTGTTCGAGTGTCGCCAGTGCGCCGGTGAGATACAACAGGTTGTGCGCGTCCGCGGGCGGCACGCCCATGGAGTTGTCGGGATTGACCACCGGCGCCACGCCGCTCAGGGATTCAAGCTTTTGCGTCAGCGCGGCAACTGTCACTGCCGTCTCGCCATGCACTTTGCCCTTGAGCGACGCCAGTTGTTTCATGAGCGCACCGATGGAATCTTTTACGGCCGCAACCCGCAGGCGGGTGGTTTCAATTTCCTGCGCGAGACCGAACTGGACTTCCAGATCGTGTGCCGAGGCTGTCACGCGCGGATCTTTTGCCACCTGCAGCGGCTGGCTATACGTGCGGCCGTCCACCGTGAGCTTCACGCGGTAGCGGCCCGGAGCTGCCCACAGACCGTCGTCACCGAACTCGTGGCGACCCTTGAGGGCAGCGGGCAGCGCATAGTGCAGATCCCAAACGAAGCGATGCATCCCGGGACTGGCCGCCGGCGGTGCGGCCACCGTGTACCAGTCTGGGGTACTCTCGATCTTGGAGATGTCGGGCTGCTGCGCTGCGATGTTGCTGGCGAAATGACGCACCGGCACTCCCTTCGCGTCATAGATATCGATGCTCACCGGTGTCGTCGCGGCGGACTTGAGGTAATAGTCGATGTAGGCGCCAAACGGCGGGTTCTCGCCGCGCGGTTCGTCCTTGGGCAGGGGCGTGCCGGTGAAGCCCGCAGGCATGACGCGATAGGCCAATGCGGGTTTGAACAGCCAGGCACCGGACCGCGCCACTTTTTGCGTAAGCTGCCGCAGCGGGGTCACGTCGTCCATGATCCAGAAGGCGCGCCCGTGGGTGGCGATGACGAGATCGTCGCCGTGCACGTCGATGTCGCGCACCGAGGTGACCGGCAGGTTCTGCTGCAGCGGCTGCCAGTGGTCGCCGTCGTCGAAGGATACGTACACGCCGAACTCGGTGCCGGCGTATAGCAAGCCGGGTTTCACCGGGTCCTCGCGCACCACGTTCACGAAACTGCCGTCCGGGATGCCGTCGGCGATGAGCCTCCAGTGCCGGCCGCCGTCACGGGTGCGATAGATATAAGGTTTGTAATCGTCCAGCCGGTGACGGTCCACGGCGAGGTAGGCGGTATCCGCGCTGAAATGTCCCGCCTCAATGACGCCCACTTTTGACCAGGGGGTAAGCGGCGCGGGTGTGACGTTGGTCCAGTGCTTGCCGCCATCGCGGGTAAGCCACACCAGACCGTCGTCGGTGCCGGCCCAGATTTCAGCCGTCCTGAGTGGCGAGGGCGCCAGCGCATACACCACGCCGCGGCGCGGACCCTGCACCGCGGTGTCCGCAGCCGTGACCGGATCGAGATTGGCGGGCACCGTCAGCGTCTCGCGGGTGAGGTCCGGACTGATCATGCTCCAATGCTTGCCGCCGTCACCGGTGCGGAACACGTACTGGTTGGCGAAGTACAGGGTGTGCGGATCGCGCGGCGAGAACATCAGCGGCAATGTCCAGACGCTGCGATACACGCCGGGATAGGCAAGCGTCGGGTCCACGTCCCGGGTCTGCTGGGTGCGGGTATCGAGCTTGTCCACGCTGCCGCCGAACACGATGTCGTGGTCCAGGGGATCGGGCGCGAGGTTGCCGCTCTCGCCGCCCGCCGTGACCTCGTGGAACTGCATCATGCTGATGCCGTCAACGGTGGTGGTGCGGCTCGGCACCGCCGCGGCGCCGGAATCCTGCTGCGCGCCATACACCCAGTAGGGAAAACGGTTGTCGGTGATGACGTGATAGAACTGGCCGGTGGGCTGGTTGTACCAGGAGCTCCAGGTCTTGCCGCCGTTCACGCTGATGATGGTGCCCTGGTCCACGCCGGCGATCATGCGCGCCGGATCCTGCGGGTCGATCCACAGGCTGTGATAGTCATCGCCGGTGGGATCGCCCTTCATGGGCAGGAAGGTTTTGCCGGCGTCCGTGGATTTGTACAGGACGGTGTTGCACACATACACGATGCCGGGGTTCAGCGGATCCACGCTGACGCCGCCGAAGTACCAGCCGCGCTGCCAGATGCGCTTGTCGCCCGAAACCCGCGTCCAGTTAGCACCCGCGTCAATGGATTTGTACAAGCCGCCCTGCTTGGCGTCCACCAGCGCATACACGGTCTGCGGATCGCTCTGGGAAACCGCGATACCGATGTGCCCCAGCCCCGCACTCGGAAATCCGTGGCCGGTGATCTCACTCCAGTGTTCACCGGCGTCATGGGAGACATACAGACCGCTGCCGGGACCGTTGGAGGGTGGGTACACGTTCCACGGCGGGCGGCGCGTCTGCCACAGAGACGCGTAGACGGTGCGGTCGTCGGCACCGAAGGCCAGATCAATGGCGCCGGTGTCCGCATCCTTATAAAGGACCTTGCTCCATGACTTGCCGCCATCGCTGCTCTTGAACACGCCGCGCTCGGCGTTCGGGCCGTAAGCGTGGCCCAGGGCCGCCGCGTACACCACATCGGCGTTTTTCGGATCCACCAGGAGCGCGCCGATCTGCATGCTGTCGGTGAGACCGATGTGCGTCCAGGTCCTGCCGCCATCGCTGCTCTTGTACATGCCGTTGCCGTAGGCGATGTCGGAGCGCATGTCCGCCTCGCCGGAACCCACATAGATCACCTTCGGATCAGAGGGCGCCACCGCGAGAGCGCCGATGGAACCCACCGGTTCATTGTCAAAAATCGGCTGCCAAGTGCGGCCGGTGTCGCGGGTTTCCCATACGCCGCCGTCCACGGCACCGAAATAGAAACGGCTGGGTTGGGCGGGTACGCCCGCCACCGCCAGCACCCGTCCGCCGCGGAACGGGCCGATGAGCCGCCAGTGCAGCCCCGCATACAGACCTGGATCGAACGGCGCCGCGGCCGCCGCTGCGGCGAGCAACGGCAGGAACAACAACGGCAAGCATAGCCACGGACGCAGACGCATGGGCTTCTCCCGGGAAAGG
>JAGWNO010000054.1 GCA_028871235.1 Gammaproteobacteria bacterium | reverse complement strand
CAGGCGAACCGGCGGAGAACGCGGCCTATGTGAATATGGGAACAGGCGCCTTCCTGCTGCGGGTCTGCGGCCGGCATCCTGTCTCAGTGCCGCGGCTGCTGGCCGAAATCCTGTGGCAGGATGAGAAACGGACGCTGTACGCGGTGGAGGGCACCGTCAACGGCGCTGGCAGCGCGCTGGATGCGGTACGTCAGCAACTGCATGTGAGCGGACAGCGCCTGCTGACGCAAATGCCACGCTGGCTCGATGAATCGCACGATCCGCCCGTGTTCCTCAATGGCATATCCGGCCTCGGTTCCCCCTTCTGGCTGCCGCGATTCCGATCGCGCTTCATCGGCCGAGCCGGTGCCGCGGAAAAACTGGTGGCGGTGGCAGAAAGCATCCTGTTCCTCCTGTGCACTAACCTGGAACGCATGCAGACAGGCAACGGCGGTATCCGCCGGCTGGTGGTAAGCGGTGGGCTTGCACAGTGGGATGGCTTATGCCGGCGGCTAGCCAGTCTGAGCGGACTTCCAGTGCACCGGCCTGCGCAGCATGAAGCCACCGCTACGGGCCTGGCCTGGCTGCTGGGCGCAGGCGTCAATAAGGCTGATGAAGGACTGATCTATCCGCCGGCTGCAGTACCGGGCCTTGAGCAACGTTATGCACGCTGGCGTGCAGCGATGCGTACGGCGCTCGCCGGCAGTTTTCAAGGGTTCTGAAGAAAACACTTAGCGCTTCTTTGGCCGCTGGCGCAACTGCAGCCGTTCACGCCGCTGGGCGCGTTGCATGCGGTGCAGCAATCCATAATCGTGCTCGTCGCGATAGGGCTTGATGTCCAGATCCAGCGGCAGACGCTTCAGGGACTCATCCGCCACTTCCTTGATGTATCGCTGCATGAAACGGTCATATTCACGCCAGGAGATGCCGTAGGCGCGCACCGCCGCTTCCTCGGTGCGCAGCGCAATCTGGTGGGCGTGCTGATATTTCAGTCCCACCTGGTCAATCATGGCTTTCTCCACCGTCTCGTGCAGAATCAGGAAGCGATCCGTGTAGATGCGGGTGCGGCGGGACACGAAGTAGCGTGGCAACTCCCGGTCAATATATACAGTCCTGCCGTCGCGGCTGTAGCCGGCGAGATAGGGGATGTCATGCTTGCGGTCCAGCCGTGCACGCCGCAGCAAGGCGCGCAGCATCTGCTCGAGTATGAAAGCGGATACCGCAGTATCAGGACCGTGCAGCCGCTGGTAACGCGCGCTCCTGGCACCCTTGTTTGCCATAGTGCAACCCCTTGAATTTCGGTAGCCCCACTGCGCGGACCACCGCTGCCGCGTTCAGTCAGCTGTATAGGCAACAGCAGCCCACTGGGGAGGCAGGCTCGGCGTCCAGGAATCGAAACCGTGGGAGTCCCAGATGTTGCCGGAAATGCTCTGGCCTTCAGAACTCAGCAGGATGCTGTAGTTGCCGCCACCGGTGGCCTTGGAGGCTTCGGCCGGATTGAACAGCAGGGTGTAATCACCACGTTGGTCGGCGATCACGCTGCACTTGAGATGCAGCGGGCTGTAGCTGCCTTTGAAGACCACATCCAGCATGCCGGCGCTGCCGCTGATGGTCAGAGTCGCGGTCTGTACCAGGAAGCCCAGATTCTGGCCCTGCAGCTTCACGTGCCCCGGATAGGGAGCCTGGACCCACTGGTCAGGGAAACTTTCGCCGGTAACGGCGGTGGCCGTGGTCACCGCGGTGCTGGCCGCCGGTGCCGGCGATTTGGCGATGGCCGCCGCCTTGACGGTGGTGGCCGGCGGCGCCGTGCTGGCTGGCGGGGGCAGTGTCGGCGGATTGGTACTCAGTACCTTGAAACCGTTGTCTACCGCTCCAAACTTCACTTCCTTGCCGTCAATGGTGAAATCCTTGAAACCGCTCTGATCGCTGATGACGGTGCAGGCTGGCGTCCAGGGATTGGAAGAATCCAGGGTCATCACCCGGACACCGCAGCGGGAACCCTCCACGTCGATGGTGGCCGCCACCATATGGGTCTGGGACAGCGGCGGTAATTGCGCCACCAGGGTATAGGGTTTTGCGGAACTACTACAGCCGGTTACCACTCCGAGAGCACCCAGCGCACACAGATATAACAACCAACGGACAGCAAGATTATTCATGATATGAATCCCCGGGTAACGCTTGAGAATCTGCCAACAGCAGGGCCACACACCAAGCCTGCAAAATCATAGACGGTCACCGCTCAATAATCCAACTCCCCGGGCAGTTGTTCGCGCACCGGACGCACCCGGGAGATGCCGGTTTAGTGTCTTCAGGCCGCCGGTTCCACAGACGCACCGGATCAAAACCGCTCGGCCCCGGGCCGCACACTCCCTACAGTTGCGCGGCCAGGCGCACGCCTTCGTCGATGGCACGCTTGGCATCCAGCTCTGTCGCCAGGCGCGCGCCGCCAATCACGTGCACCGGCACCCCGGCCGCCCGCAGCTCGGCGTAAAGCCCGCGGTTGCTTTCCTGGCCGGCGCAGATGACCACGTTATCCACAACCAGCAGCCGCGGTTCCCCGTTGACCTGCACATGCAGGCCGGCATCATCGATACGCTGGTAACTGACCCCGGCGATCATCTGCACCCGCTTGTTGCGCAGCGAAGCGCGGTGGATCCAGCCGGTGGTCTTGCCGAGAGACCGGCCAAATGCAGCGGCTTTGCGCTGCAGCAGAAAAATATCGCGGGCCGGTGGTCCCAGCTGTGCCGCCGTGACGCCACCGCGGCCCGTAAATGCCTCGTCCACGCCCCATTCGCGAAAGAATTTGTGCGGATCAAGGCTCGCGGAGGTTGCTTGCTGCAGCAGGAACTCCGCCACGTCAAAACCGATGCCGCCGGCACCGATTATGGCGACAGTTTTGCCCACGGGTTTGCCGTGCAGCAGCACGTCAGTATATGAAAGAGTATGCGGGTGCTCCGCACCGGGGATATGCGGATCGCGCGGCAGCACCCCCGCTGCCACCACCACCACGTCAAAATTCCCCTGCGCAAGCTCCGCTGCGGTGGCTCTTATGCCCAGCCGCACATCGACGCCGGAGAGCGCCAACTGACTGCGGAAATAGCGCAGCGTCTCGTGGAACTCCTCCTTGCCGGGTATGCGCTTGGCCATGTTGAATTGGCCGCCGATCTCCTGCCTGGCCTCGTACAGTGTGACCTTGTGACCACGCTGCGCGGCGGTGCTGGCCGCCGCCAGCCCCGCGGGCCCCGCACCCACCACGGCGATTCGCCTGGCAGAAGCCGCCGCCGTGATAACCAGTTCTGTCTCATGGCAGGCACGCGGATTCACCAGGCAGGAGGCGCGCTTGTTCGCAAACACCTGATCCAGGCAGGCCTGGTTGCAGGCGATGCAGGTATTGATCTCATCCTCTCGTGCCATCGCGCTTTTTTTCACCCACTCCGGATCCGCCAGCAGCGGCCGCGCCATGGACACCATGTCGGCATCGCCATCCGCCAGGATCTTCTCCGCCACCGCCGGCATGTTGATGCGATTGGTGGTGATGAGCGGCACGCGCACCTGGCCCCGCAGACGGCGCGTCACCCAGCTGAAAGCGCCGCGCGGTACCATGGTGGCGATGGTGGGCACGCGCGCCTCATGCCAGCCGATGCCGGTGTTGATGAGCGTGGCTCCGGCCGCCGCCACCGCATTCGCCAGCGTCACCACCTCCTCCCAGCGGCCGCCGTCTTCCACCAGATCCAGCATGGACAAGCGGTAGATGATGATGAAATCATGTCCGACTGCGGCACGGGTGCGGCGCACGATCTCCACCGGCAAGCGCAGGCGGTTCTGCAATGCACCGCCCCATTCATCATCGCGATGGTTGGTGCGCGGCGCGGTGAACTCGTTTATGAAGTAACCCTCGGAGCCCATGATCTCCACGCCGTCGTAACCTGCCGCCCGCGCCAGCTGCGCACAGTGCACGAAGGCGCCAATCTGTTTCTCGACGCCGCGTCCGCTCAGGGCATGGGGCGTGAACGGCGTGATGGGTGACTTGATGGCCGACGGCGCCACCGATAAAGGATGATAGGCGTAACGGCCTGCATGCAATATTTGCATGCAGATGCGTCCACCTTCCGCGTGTACCGCATGGGTGAGCTTGCGGTGGCGCGCCAGTTCCCAGCGGCCGGTGAGCTTCGAGGCAAACGGCGCCAGCGAACCACGCCGGTTGGGAGCGATTCCACCGGTGACCATGAGGCCGACGCCGCCGCGCACACGCTCGGCGAAATACGCTGCCAGCCTGTGGTAATCACGCGCATGATCCTCGAGGCCGGTGTGCATGGAACCCATGAGCACCCGGTTCGGCAGAGTCACGAATCCGAGATCCAGAGGCGCCAGCAGATGTGGATAGCGCGCAGACATGGCCCCTCCCGTGAAAAGCGTGCGGCAGACTACACTATATCCATCGGCGCATACGAGCATGGCGTAGCCGGCATCAGTTCCTATCCACCGCTCTCCACAGATACCAGCTGGCCACCGAGCGGTAGGGTATCCAACACTGACCCGCGCGCCGCACTGTCACCAGCGCCGGCAGCCGCCGCATGCCGTAGACGAGCCGGAAACCCTTGCGGATGCCAAGATCATCCAGTGGCAGCACATCCGGCCGGCCCAGGGTGAAGATAAGCAGCATCTCCGCTGTCCAGCGGCCCACGCCGCGTACCGCGGTCAGCCGCGTAATCACCTCTGCGTCGCTCATGCCAGCCAGTGCGGTGAAATCCGGGACGCTGCCGTCCAGGGTGCGGCTGGCCAGGTCGCGCACCGCCCGCAGCTTATTGCGCGACAGGCCGGTACGGCGCAACACTGTTTCCGGCATACCCAGCAAGCGGGCGGGCGTCGGAGCGCCGTTAAACAGCTGCAGCAGCCGGCCGTGGATGGTGGCGGCCGCCTTGCCGGACAACTGCTGGTGGGTGATGGCACGCAGCAGCGTCTCGAAAGGCGAGCGCGCAGGACTCAGCTCAAGCCGCAGCGGGCCGACCCGACCGATGAGCGTGGCCATGCGGGGATCGGCGCGCCGCAGATAGCGCAGCGCCGCGCGCGCGTCGAAGGGCAGTTGTGTGCCTTTCACCTCAGACATATGCGGCCCCCGGCCCTGTCGGGGCCGCTTGGCCTGGCCCCTTGAAAGGCCCTGGCATCGGGGTCACCCTAACGAATACACCGCGCATCCTGAAATCCTGGCGAGGCCGCAGCATGCAAGCGCAGAAACAACTCATGACCGCCATACTCGCCGCATTCGGCCAGGACGGCGATATCAACCTGCACGAATACCCCATACACATCAGTTACCACACCACCCTGCGCCTCGAGGGTGAGGTGGCGAATATCATCGCCAAACGCAAGGCCAGACGCATCGCCATGCAGTTGTCAGGACTCATGATCATCGAAGACCGCCTGCGCCTGCGGCCCGGGGAGCGGCGTAACGGCAAGGCGCTGCAGGATGCACTGGTGGACGCGCTTTCCCAGGAACCGGCCTTCCGCGATATCGCGGTACGCGCCGGCCATACCGCACCCGACGGCGCGGACCAGTGGATCGGCATCGATGTAGACGGCTGCGTGGCCTGTCTCGACGGCCAGGTGGGGAGCCTGTCGCATCGGCGCCTGGCGGAAGTCATCGCCTGGTGGGTGCCCGGCAGCTGCAATGTGCAAAATCATCTGCGGGTACGGCCGGCGGAACAGGACAACGATGACGAAATCTCCGATGCCATCCGCATGGTGCTGGAAAAAGACGCCATGTTGCACGCTGAGAATATTACCATCCATACTCGCGAACGCCAGGTCACCCTGGAGGGGCTGGTGCACGGGCCGGAGCAGCGGCGCATGGCAGTATACGACTGCTGGTACGTACCCGGCGTGCATGCAGTGCGCGACCGCCTGCAGGTGCTCTCCCAGTGAAATGGACTCCGGCACACTGACCGATTTAAGCTAAACAGCAACCCAACCTGCCCATGTACCCATGAGGATCGCTATCGGCGTCCTTTACACCCTGCTTCCGGAGCTGGTGCTGCTCGTCATAGCAGCGGCGCTCGCCCCGTACGTGGCCACCTTTCCCTCCAGCGGACTGCTGGCCGCCGAACTGGCGGCCCTTTTCATCCTGATAGTGGCGTTAGTGCTTAGCCTGCTGTTCAACCGCAGCCGCATGTTCTTCGCCCTGCTGAGCGTGCTCATTGCATACGGCGCGCTCCTCAGGCTTGCGCATATCCAGGAGGCGCTTGAATGGCAGCTACTGTCCGGCAGCCTGAGCCTGTTGTTACCCCTGGACATTCTGGCTTTCCATTGGGGAGCGGAACGCGGGGTGTTCAGCCGCTACGGGGCGCTGCGTTTCGGCCTGCTGCTGCTGGAAATCATCTTTGTGCTGCTACTCGTGCATCTGCATGCCCGGGCCGTGGCCGGCGCGCTGCAGGTGCATTTTGTGCGATGGTCGGTGCTGGCGGAGACTTCCATTACCCAGCCGGGATTGCTGGTGCTTACCATCAGCCTATTGACCCTGAACGACAAGCTCATCCGCCGGCATAGTGCGGAACTGGCCGCGTTTTTTTTCGCCTTGGTAACCGCTGCGGTAATGCTACATACCCAGCACCCCGGGACCATAGCGGTCTTCACCGCTGCCATTGGGCTTGCCTTCGGGTTTGCCATCATCCAAGAGTCCTGGAGCATGGCCTATCTCGATGAGCTCACCGGCCTGCCGGGGCGGCGTGCGTTGGAAGAGCAACTGCGGCAGCTCGGTGGATCTCTCGGGGGACAACATGTAATCGCCATGCTGGATGTGGACCACTTCAAGCGCTTTAACGATACCTACGGTCACGACGTGGGTGACCAAGTGCTTAAGCTGGTGGCCTCGCGCCTGCAGATGCTGACGGGAAATGGCAAAGCGTACCGTTATGGCGGCGAGGAATTCTGCCTGGTTTATGCCGGCAAGAGCCTGAAGGAGGTGGTGGAAGGGCTGGAAGGTCTACGCATGGACATCGAAACCAGCGGATTCGACCTGCGCCATGGGGAGCGTCGCCGTGAACAAACGCGATACCCGGATGCTGAAAACACCGGCCCGCTGCAGATAACAGCGAGCATCGGCGCCGCGGAGAGCCGTAGCCGGATGTCTGATCCATGGAGTGTACTCAAGTCGGCGGACCGGGCACTCTACAACGCCAAACAAAGCGGCCGCAATTGCGTACGTATAGCCGGGGGATGACGCCGTGTATATCGATATCAGTACACTTCTGGCCGTGCTTATGCTGCTGCTGTTGGCCGGCGGCCTGTGGTTCTGGAGTGACAATCTGGCGTCGCGGGAACGCATGACCGAAGCCTGCGCACGCCTCTGCCGGGAAATGCAGTTGCAATTCCTGGATGAAACCGTGGCACTCGCCCGCCTGCGACTTATGCGCACGCACTCCGGCTGGCTCCAGTTCAGACGCCTGTACGTCTTTGAATTCAGTAAATCAGGCAGTGACCGCTGGAAGGGCCGTGCCCTGCTTACTGGCCGGCTGGTGGAATCGGTGCAACTTGACAACCCCCAAGGCGTCACCATCCTGACTGATGCCGCGCCTGCCTCCGCCGACATCATCGCCTCGGGCTACGGCGGCTCTGAGGGGAAACAACACAAACACCTGCATTGATGACGGCATGGTTGTCCCCACGCCCGGGGTCGTCTAATATCCGCCGGTACCACGCAGTACCTGATTTCCCACAACTACCGGAGTTTACCCAGATGGCAGGGCCCACCAAACTCAGACGCGATGCCGGTGTCATTGGACTCTTATATGCGAGTCTCGGCAGCATCATAGGCTCCGGATGGCTATTCGGCGCGTTGCACGCGGCGCTCGAGGCGGGCCCTTTAAGCGTTCTATCCTGGGTGATAGGCGCGGCCGCCGTGCTATTCCTGGCTTTTGTATTCGCCGAGCTCTCGACCATGTTCCCGAATTCAGGCGCTCTGGTCCACATGACACACGTCAGTCATGGTGACCTCGTCGGGAAAATATGGACTTGGATACTATTTCTTGCGTTCGTATCAGTACCACCGGTCGAAGTGATCGCGGTACTTACCTACACTAACAGCTACATACCCGGTTTCCTCTATCCCGCTACGGGCCTGCTGACGTCGACCGGATTCGTCGCCGCCGCGGTCCTCCTCGCCTTTGTGGTTGCGCTCAATTTTCTCGCCGTACGCTGGGTGATCGCAATTAACAGCGCCGCGACCTGGTGGAAGCTCATCATCCCGATCGTCACGATCGTCATATTGATGGCCTACTCTTTCCACCCGGGCAACATGACCGCACATGTTTCGAGCACTCCGGTCAGTGGTATTTTCACTGCCGTTGCGACTGCAGGCATCATATTCAGCTTTCTCGGCTTCCAACAGGCGATCGCGCTCGCCGGCGAAACGCGTAACCCCGGGCGTTATATTCCGATCGCGCTCATTGGTTCAGTGCTGATTGCGATGCTCGTATATGTAGGACTTCAGGTTGCATTCATCGTCGCGCTCAAGCCGACAGATATCGCCGAAGGTTGGGCAAACCTGCATTTTAGCGGCATGTTCGGCCCGCTCGCTGCAATAGCCATTGCCGTTGGGGCTTTCTGGTGGGCGGTACTGTTATATATTGACGCCATCATCTCGCCGCTCGGCACCGCTTTCATTTACGTTACGGCAAGCCCGCGTATAATAATGGCCGCTGGTGAGATGGGTAATGCCCCGAACCAGGTAATCCGGCTTAACCGCCATGGCGTGCCCTGGATCGGGCTTGTGGTGACTTATATCGTAGGGGTGCTGTTCTTCTTCCCGTTTCCGTCCTGGCAAAAACTGGTCTCCGCCGTTTCCCTGATTACCGTGCTCTCATACAGCATCGGTCCTGTCATCCTGCTGCACTTGCGCCGGGCGCTGCCAGATGCAACACGTCCCTTCCGGCTGCGAGCCGCGCGAATCATCTCGCCAATCGCGTTCATTGCTTCAAACTGGATTATCTACTGGACAGGATATGACGTGGTGAAATGGCTGTTTGGCCTAGTTCTACTCTATGTTGTGATTTATCTTGCATGGTACATTTTTGTCCGTCGCGCACCGTTCGCGGAACTGGGCTGGCAGCAGGCATGGTGGCTGATTCCGTATTTCGGCGGGATGTGGCTGATAAGTTACTTTGGACCAGCCGGCGCGATGGGTGGACGGGGTTCCTTCGGATTCTTCACAGGTATGTGGATACTCGCCGGGTTCAGCCTGGTGATTCTGGTGCTCGCGCTTGTGACTGGGCAGAATTCAGAGACTGCGCAAAGCTGCTCCAATCGGGTACAAACCTTGGGGTCACGCGGCACAGAATCAGTATTAGCCGCAGAAGAAACAGCTCCATGAGGGCCATGTAGCACGCCAATCGCGTGCCATTACAGGATGCCGGCTTCAAGGCCGGCATCTTTTTTGATTTTAGAATTCTTCAGTGCGGCGGCGCAGACGTTTCTTGTCACCCTGATGACGCTTGCCATCGAGGCGTCTGCGTCTGGATGCACGGGTGGGTCTGGTCTGCTTTCGCGGCTTGGGCTTTTCGGCGGCGCGCTTGATAAGCGCTATCAGCCGTTCGACGGCATCGGTACGATTGCGCTCCTGGCTGCGGAAACGCTGTGCGCTGATGTGCAGCACGCCTGCAGAACTGATGCGTCGGCCGGCCAGCGTCCACAACCGCGTCTTCACTGGTTGTGTAAGCGCAAGACTGTGGGTCACGTCGAAATAAAGTTGCACCGCAGTTGCAACCTTGTTCACATTCTGACCGCCCGGGCCAGAGGCACGCACAAAACGAAATACCAGCTCGGTTTCATCGAGCATTATATCGGCTGTCACGACCAGCATGGATCTATGCCTTGGATGATATTCCGGCTTCGATTTCCGCGATACGGCCGATATCGATACCCTGTTCCTTGGAATCCACCACGCGGCGGATGGACCAGCCAGAATCTGCCTCCCGACCTGCCGGCGAGGCAAGATTGATCAGTGGCCTGCGTGCGTAGGTGCGGCCATTAGCGTCGCGTATGAGCATGACGATAGGCCGCAACCTGCTGGCGGGATTGGTCGACATGACGATGCCAAGTGATCCGCTGTTGAGTTCAACCAAGCTGCCGATGGGATATATGCCGATGCAGCGGATGAATTCCTGTATCAGATCCTCGCCAAAGTCCCGCGGTGCCCAATGGAACATCATGTTGAGTCCGGTGTGGGCCGGAATGCCTTCATGATAGACCCGGTTGCTGGTGATGTCGTCGTAGACGTCCGCGACTGCAACAATACGCACATGCAATGGGATCTCGTCGCCACGCAAACCGTATGGATAACCCTGGCCGCTGATCCTTTCGTGATGCAACTGCACGATCTCGAGTGTCTGGTCTGAAATGTCCTTATGCTTGCGCAGAATGTTAAAACCGTCCCCGGGATGTTTCTTCATGATATCGAATTCGTCTTCCGTGAGCAGTCCCGGCTTGTCGAGGATGGAAAGCGGTGTGCGCATTTTACCGAGATCATGCAGTAGAGCGCCTATGGCCAGCTCTTCCAGGGAATCCTTGGAAAGTCCCAGATGGAATCCAAACACAATAGAGAGGATACAGACATTCAAACCATGCTCAGCGGTATATGCATGTTTGTTCTCGAGATTGGCAAGCCACAGCGCTGCGGCAGCGTTCGCCACCACCACACTCACCAGCTCCTGTACCAGCACGCGGGCCTCGCGTGTGTCGACACTACGGCCAAAACGTACATCTTCCAACAGCTTGCCCACATGTTGCTGCAGATTTTCACGGCTTGCCAAGACCCTGCTTATGTCTTGACGGAAGGTGCCGCGACCCTGCCAGCCCAGACCGGTGATATCGGTACGTTCTGTGATGACTGTAATCGGTTTGTCTGAACCGGAACCCGGTTTATCGGATAACCGCAAGCGGGACGATTGTTCGGATTTTGCGGCCGTATTGCTGGCGGCGGCCTTTTCCTCATCAACGTATACGAACTGGCAACAATCACGCAGGGTGGCGAGCTGTTCAGCAGATTCGATCATGAATCCTTGGAAGAGGAACGGGCTTTCCAGCCATGGCCGGTCGAGCTCCGCCACGTACATGCCAAGTTTAAGCTGTGAGATGGAGACCTTCTTTTTCATGGTGGTGCATTATGCCGTGCATAGACCCCACCAAGCCACCGAACGGCCCGAAAACGCTGGCGGAAGATAGGTTAAATGGCCTTCCCCCCGGGCTCTACCACCCTAGGCCGAGGCGCGCTAGAATGCGCCGCGCCTGGTATGCATGCCGGGTGCCAGACTTCCGGCTTGCTGGAGGGAGCGCAGAATTACCAAAGGGATGACAGGGCCAGATATCTGGTTTAAAGACGCATGAGCTGCCACTTAGGCGGTCTGTCAGGCTCTTGGGCCGCCTGACCGCATACAGGAAGCAGCGGTTTTGCAAAACTTAACTTTATTTAATTTATGGAGTACTCAGATGAAACGTCAGTTGTTGGTTGGTTTTATTGCTGGCTCGCTGTTCGCCGCTGCCAGTGTGTTCGCCCAGGGCACAGCTCCGGCGGCGGCTCCGGCTGCCACGGCCGCTGCACCTGCGGCCCCTGCGAAGGAAGAGGCTGCGAAGCATGCTGAGAAGAAAGAGATGCACCACAAGGCGATGCATCGTAAGATGATGAAGACAGAAGAAAAGACAGAAGAGAAGACAGAAGAGACCAAGAAGGGCGGCGGCAAGTAATTCTGCCGATTATCTGTCTTGAAGAAAGGCGCGGATATCCTCCGCGCCTTTTTTTATGTTTCCCCCGGGCATCCTG
>JAGWNO010000053.1 GCA_028871235.1 Gammaproteobacteria bacterium | reverse complement strand
GAAACCATGCACATCAGCATGGGGATTGAGAGCATCACATTGGTGCGTGAGGCCAGGAACGCGACCTTGCGGGCTTTGGCCTTCTGCTCGTCGGTGGCGGACACGATTCCCAGGAGCTTCTTCTGATTCGGCCAGATGAGCACCCATACGTTGAACAGCATGATGGTGCCGAGCCAGGCGCCTACGCCGATGGTGAGTTCATAAATATCCACAGGCGTGCTGGTCAGACCAAGCGCAAACGCTCCCATACTGTGCCGGTACCCGAGATAGCCCACGCCGGCAAGCCAGGTGACGAGTGCCGACCAGCGGAACCACAGCAGTGCCAATGGAGCCACGTATTTCGAAATGCCGGCGCCCCCCGGGCCGCCTTTGTCGGCTCCAGCCGCCGCCATGGCCGGCGTCTGCACGAAATTGAAGTAGTAAAGAAGGCCGATCCAGGTGATGCCGGCCAGGATATGCAGCCAGCGCAGCAGCGTCAGCCAGTTGATGGGGCCGAAGCCCATGTGGATTAGGACCGCGGCAATGACCGCCAGCAGCAAGCCTGTTATCAGCGTGCCTTTTATGCTGTTCAGGGGATTCATCGTGCACTCCTCTCGAGGTTCTTGAACGCAGCCGATATGCCGCTCCGCATGACCTTAACTTACGGCCCGATGCCGATTTGCGGCATAATTTCCGTTAGTATATATCTTCCTGTGACGCGCGCCATCAACCCCGGACGTTCATGAGCATTGCGACTTCCGGACTCACGGGCATTCCGGTTTCGCCATGCATGGGCGTATGGACGCCGGATGACGGGGATTATTGCGCGGGCGGCCCGCCGTCCCCACCCAACCCGATGGAGTGAAGTATCATATGCGCATGCAATTTAACCGCAGATATCCGCGTTTCCGCACGCTGTGCCTGGCAGCCCTGCTGCTGGCCGCCCCGCTGGCCTTGCAGGGTTGCCTGGTCGCCGTAGCCGGCGCCGCCGGCGCCGGCTACGTCGTCGGCAAGGACAAACGCAGCGTCGGTACCATGGCCGACGACAGTGACATCACCGCGCGCATCAAGACCAGGTACCTCACGGACGGCAAGGTCAATGTATTGGACGTGGCCGTGAGCACCTATGAGGGCGTGGTGACGCTGACCGGTACGGTGCCCAGCGACAGCATGCGTAACAGCGCCGTGGAGCTGGCGAGGAACACCAAGGGCGTGAAGAGCGTGGTGGACAAGATCACCGTCAAGCCAAAATCCTGATCATTCCGCGGCAACCCTGTTCAAAACGAGAGTGCATCAACCATGGACGTAATGGAACGCATCAAGCAGCAAATATCCGCTAATCCCGTGCTGCTCTACATGAAGGGCACGCCGGATTTCCCGCAGTGCGGCTTCTCGGCACGCACCACGCAGGTACTCAAGACTTTGGGCGTGGAATTCGGTCACGTGAACGTTCTGGCTGACCCGGAAATCCGCGCCAACCTGCCGAAATATTCCAACTGGCCGACGTTTCCGCAGCTGTTCGTGAAAGGCGAGCTGGTGGGCGGTTGTGATATCGCCGTGGAAATGTCTGAGTCAGGCGAGCTCGGCAGGCTCCTCGACGAGAAGGGCATCAAGCACGGTTGAGTGTATCAGGCTGCCGGCAGCCGGCGGGGGTCTGATGACGTCGGTTTTTTTCCGCATGCGCCGCACACCGCGGATCATTCCGTCTTGGCGTAGTCCCGCTGTTCCCGCAGGCTTACCGCGTACATGCCCTGAAAGCGGTTGACGATCTCGCAGAACAGATCGGCGGTCTTCTCCGCGTCATAGGCCGCCGAATGCGCGGCGCTTATGTCCCAGCTCAGTCCGATCGCCTCCACGGCCCGCGCCAGCACCGTCTGGCCCACCGCCACGCCCGCGAGCGTCGCCGTGTCAAAACTCGAGAACGGATGGAACGGGTTGCGCTTCATATCGGTGCGCACCACCGCCGCATTGAGGAAATTCAGGTCGAAGAAGGCATTGTGTCCGACCAGCACGGCGCGGGTGCAGTCGTAGTGCCGCAGCGCGTCCCGCACCTCGCGGAACAGGCGCCGCAGCGCCTCGCGCTCCGGCAATGCCGGCCGCAATGGGTGATGCGGATCGATGCCGGTGATAGCCAGCGCCGCCGGCTCGATGTTGGCGCCCTCGAAGGGCTGCACATGGAAGGTATGGGTAGCACCGCGGTGCAGGTTACCCGCATCGTCCATGTCCAGCAGCACCGCGGCGATTTCCAGCAACGCATCAGTCTGGTGATTGAAGCCGCCGGTCTCCACATCCACCACTACCGGCAGAAAGCCGCGGAAACGGTGGGAAAAGGCATGCGTGATGCGACTGTCTGTCATGGGTGACCCGGTGATGTTTGCTTGATTATTTTTCAGATGAGGGACCACGACACCGGCTCACCGGCGCGGTAGGGAATCAGCTGGTCTTCACCGAAGGGGTAACTAGCGGGCACCGTCCAGCTTTGCTTCTGTAGCGCGATGCGCTCACGGTTGCGCGGCAAGCCGTAGAAATCCGCGCCGTGGAAACTGGCGAAGGCTTCCAGCTTGTGTAATGCGTCCGCCGCCTCGAACACCTCCGCGTACAACTCGATGGCGGCGTGGGCGGTGAACATGCCGGCGCATCCGCAGGCGGATTCCTTGGCGTGGCGTGCGTGTGGCGCGCTGTCGGTGCCCAGGAAGAATTTGGTATTGCCGCTGGTGGCGGCCTTGACCAGCGCCTCGCGATCGTGTTCCCGCTTCAGTAGCGGCAGGCAGTAATAATGGGGGCGGAGCCCGCCCGCGTACATCGCATTGCGGTTGTGCAGCAAATGCTGCGGTGTGAGCGTGGCGGCCACGTTGTCCGGCGCCGCCAGCACGAAATCCACCGCCATTTTGGTGGTGATGTGCTCGAACACCAGCCTGAGTCCCGGCAGGCGATCCACCAGCGGCGCCAGCACGCGCTCTATGAACAGCTTCTCGCGATCGAAGATATCCACTGCGGGATCGGTAACCTCGCCATGCACCAGCAGCGGCAGGCGCACGTCGGCCATGGTCTCAAGGGTTTTCCAAAGTTTGTTGAGGTCGGTGACACCGGCGTCGGCGTGCGTGGTGACGCCGGCAGGATAGAGCTTGATGGCGTGTATGTGGCCGCAGCTTCGGGCCTGGCGGATATCGGCGGGCGTGGTGCGATCGGTGAGGTACAACGTCATGAGGGGCGTGAACGCCGTGCCGGGCGGCAGCGCCGCCAAGATGCGCTCCCGGTATTCCAGCGCCTGCGGCACAGTGGTCACCGGCGGTTTCAGATTGGGCATGATGATGGCACGGGCGAAGCGTCTGGCGGTGTGCGCTAGCACGTCGCGCATGGCGCCGCCGTCGCGCACATGCAGATGCCAGTCATCCGGTCTGGCGAAGCTGAGCCTTGCGGTCATGTGAGGGCCAATTCCTGCTCCAGCAGCAGGTTCAGACTGAAGCGTACTCCGAAACCCGTGACATCGGTTGGTACATGGGCAAGTCCGCCCTTATGTTCGCCGGCGGCCAGGTCCACGTGTACCCATGCCACGGCCTTATCCACGAAGCGGGCGAGGAAACGCGCCGCCAGGATGTGATCCGCCTCGCTGTCTATGATGCACTGCTTCACGTCGGCCACAGTGCTTTCCAACGCCTCGTCGTAATCCGCATCCACCGGGAACGGCCATACGCGCTCACCGCTGGCCCGGCCGGCCTCGATTACCGGGCGGATGAGCTGCGCACGGTTGCAGAAAGCGCCGCTGTAGCGCGTGCCCAGCGCGGTGATACAACTGCCGGTAAGCGTGGCGTAATCCAGCAATAGTCCGGGTTTTTCACCGGTGGCGATGGCCAGCGTATCCGCAAGCACCATGCGGCCTTCCGCGTCGGTGTGCACGATCTCGATGCTGACGCCGTTGGACGCCGTGACCAGATCGTTCTGGGTGTAGGCTCCGGGACCGATCTGGTTGCGGGCGATGGCCAGCCAGCAATCCACACGGAAGGGCGCACGCAGGCGGGTGAGCGCCAGCAGCGTGCCCAGCGCCACGGCGCTGCCCTGCATATCGCCATGCATGCCGAACATGGATTTCGCCGACTTGAGATTGACGCCGCCGGTGTCGTAGCAGATACCCTTGCCCACCAGCGCCACGGCTCTTTTGTCTTTGGCGATTTTGGCGGGTGTATAGCTGAGATGGGCAATGCCGGCGTCACGGCTGTCGCTGCCCTGGGCCACCGCCAGGAAAGCGCCGGCCTTGCGGGCACGCAATTTCTTCTCGTCCAGGAACCCGAACTTCCAGCCTTCACGTTTCGCCAGGGCGGCAAGCTGGCTGCGGTAGGTGGCGGGTGTCAGCCGGTTGGCCGGCAGCATCGTCAGCCAGCGGGCCAAGGCGTTGCCTTCGGCGGCCGCCAGCGTGCGGCTGAAATCCAGGGTGTGCCGCAGGCCATAGAGCGTCAGGGTCTTGAGTTTGCACCGGTCCGCGGGTTCGGATTTATGGCGCGGCGGTGCGAAGCAGGCAGCGTATAACGCCGCCACCGCGGCTTCCGCGCTCCGCCCGGCGAGCGCGCCCTCCAGTTGTGGACTCATGAAGCCGACGGCGACGGGGTTGTGTTCCAACACCCGGGCCGCGAGTTTGCGGCACAGGCTCAGGAGTTCGAAGGTGGAGGCCGTTGCTTCCACGAAGCCGAGGGCCACGCCGGTTCCACGTGCGTTCGGCAGTTCCACGTACACGGGTGAGCATGTCTTGCCGCTTCTCGCCTCCGGCAGACGCCGGTAAAGGCGTTCGCTGTAAGGGAAAGCCGGCCGTGATTTATGGCTGACCGTGGCGGGCAGCAGTATAATGAGGCCATCCAAGGCGTCGATGTTCGCCGTTTCCGCAGCCGTCGGGTGTTGTATCAGCTCGATTTTTTGCAGTTGCGGCACAGCCTGCGGCATCGCCAGTCCCCGGGTTTCCGTGGGTAGTGATGATATAGGGCTTCGTGTCCCGCCGGAAGGGCGCCGCAGTGTCTTTGCAACGTCCGTGTCAGCGCGGACGCACTGTCATTGAATCACACAGTTTGAGATCAGAAAGGCGTTTGCAATGGCAAATGACATGGCGAAAATGCAGGACGTCGATCCGCAGGAGACCCGTGAGTGGCTCGAAGCGCTGGCTTCCGTGCTGGAGGTGGAAGGCGCCGAACGCGCCCATTTCCTGATCGAGCAGCTCATCGACCAGGCGCGCCGTTCCGGCGCCTACCTGCCGTACAGTCCCAATACCGCCTACGTCAACACCATCCACGTGAGCCAGGAACCCCGTTATCCGGGCGACCGTTCCATCGAGAAACGCCTCGAGGCCTACATCCGCTGGAACGCCATGGCCATGGTGGTGCACGCCAACAAGGAGAACAACGGCATCGGCGGCCATATCGCCAGCTACGCCTCCGCCGGCACGCTCTATGAGGTGGGTTTCAATCATTTCTGGCGCGCCCCGAGCAGGGAACACGGCGGCGACCTTGTATACATCCAGGGCCATTCCTCTCCCGGCATCTACGCGCGTTCCTTCCTGGAGGGGCGCTTCAGCGAAGCGCAGTTGGCCAATTTCCGCCGCGAAGTGGAGCGTGATGGCCTGTCCTCCTACCCGCATCCCTGGTTGATGCCGGACTATTGGCAGTTCCCGACGGTGTCCATGGGCCTGGGCCCCATCCAGTCAATCTACCAGGCGCGCTGCATGCGTTACCTGGAGCACCGCGGGTTCCTCCCCGAGAGCGACCGCAAGGTGTGGGCGTTGCTGGGTGACGGCGAGATGGATGAGCCGGAATCGCTCGGCGCCATCTCGCTTGCAGCGCGCGAGAAGCTCGACAATCTGATCTTCGTGATCAACTGCAACCTGCAGCGCCTCGACGGGCCGGTGCGCGGCAACGGCAAGATCATCCAGGAGCTGGAAGCCAACTTCCGCGGCAGCGGCTGGAACGTCATCAAGGTGCTGTGGGGTTCGCGCTGGGATCCGCTGTTCATGCGCGACAAGCACGACCTGCTGCGCAAGCTCATGATGGAATGCGTGGATGGCGAGTACCAGAATTTCAAGTCGAAAGACGGCAAGTTCGTGCGCGAGAAGTTCTTCGGCAAGTATCCGGAGCTGCTGGAGATGGTCGCCAACATGAGCGATGAGGAAATCTGGAACCTGAACCGCGGCGGCCACGATGCGCGCAAGGTGTATGCCGCCTACAAGGCGGCGGTGGAGCACCCGGGCCAGCCCACCGTGATCCTCGCCAAAACCGTCAAGGGTTTCGGCATGGGCAAGGCCGGCCAGGGCCAGATGGGCGCCCACCAGCAGAAGAAGCTGGACGAGGAGGCACTCAAGGAGTTTCGTGACCGTTTCAACATCCCGGTCACCAACGACGAGATCGCCAAGGTGCCGTTCCGCAAACCGCCGGCGGACAGCGAGGAAATCAAATATCTCAAGGCCCACCGTGAAGCCCTGGGCGGTTATCTGCCGCAGCGCCGCACCAAGGCGGAGCCGCTGGATGTCCCGGCCGTGGACATCTTCAAGAACCTGCTGGAAGGCACCGGCGACCATGAGATTTCCAGCACCATGGCGCTGGTACGCATGCTCTCCACGCTGGTGAAGGACAAGGGCATCGGCAGGCATGTGGTGCCCATCGTCCCGGACGAGGCGCGCACCTTCGGCATGGAAGGCCTGTTCCGTCAGATCGGCATCTATTCGTCCGTGGGCCAGCTGTACGAGCCGGCGGACGCCGACCAGCTGATGTTCTACAAGGAATCCAAATCGGGGCAGATACTGGAAGAGGGCATCACCGAGGAGGGCTCCATGGCCTCGTGGATCGCGGCGGCCACCGCCTACAGCAACCACGGCGTGCAGATGATCCCTTTCTATATCTATTACTCCATGTTCGGTTTCCAGCGCGTCGGCGATCTGGCCTGGGCGGCGGGCGACATCCAGGCGCGCGGTTTCCTCATCGGCGGTACCGCGGGCCGCACCACCCTCGAAGGCGAAGGCCTGCAGCATGAGGACGGCCACAACCACATCCTCGCCGCCAATATCCCCAACTGCGTCGCCTATGATCCCACCTACGCCTACGAGATCGCCGTCATCCTGCAGGACGGCATGCGGCGCATGTTCAAACAGCAGGAGAACGTCTTCTATTACATCACCGCCATGAACGAGAACTACGCCCATCCGGCCATGCCCAAGGGCGTCGAGCAAGGCATCCTCAAAGGCATGTACCTGCTGCGCGCGGGCGGTCAGGGCAAGCTGCGGGCGCAACTCATGGGCTGCGGCACCATCCTGCGGGAAGTGGAAGCCGCGGCCGTCATGCTGGAGACGGAGTGGGGCGTGATGGCGGACGTGTGGAGCGCCACCAGTTTCACCGAGCTGCGGCGCGAGGGCCAGGAGGCGGTGCGCTGGAACATGTACCACCCGGACAAGCCGCCACAGGTGCCCTATATCACCCGGCAGCTGGAGAAGCATCCCGGCCCGGTGATCGCCGCCAGCGATTACGTGAAGCTGTTCCCGGACCAAGTTCGCGAGTTCGTGCCGCGCCGCTTCGTGGTGCTGGGCACCGACGGCTTCGGTCGCAGCGACACCCGCAAGGGCTTGAGGCATTTCTTCGAGGTGGACCGCCGCTACGTGGTGGTGGCCGCCCTCAAGGCGCTGGCCGACGACGGCCAGCTGGATAAAAAGAAAGTCGGCGAAGCCATCAGGAAATACGGCATCAATCCGGAGAAACCCAATCCGGTGACGGTGTAAGGCGGGTGTAGGAGCGACGGTCTCCGTCGCGATGCGGATGAATCGCGGCGTGTAACACCGCTCCCACAAACAAGAGTCATGCCATGAGCCAGACGGTTGAAATCAAGGTTCCCGACATCGGCAACTTCAAGGACGTGGACGTCATTGAAGTGATGGTGAAGGCAGGCGACCGGATAGAGAAGGAACAGGGTCTGGTCACCCTGGAGACCGACAAGGCCGCCATGGATGTGCCTTCACCCCACGCGGGCATCGTCAAGGAGATGAAGCTCAAGCAGGGCGATAAGGTTTCTGAAGGCTCGGTAATTCTTGTCATGGACGTGGTGGAGGCGGCGGCCACGCAGAAAACTGCACCGTCGAAACCAGTCGGCACTTCCCCCTCACCCCAACCCTCTCCCGCCAGGGGAGAGGGGGTGAAAGCCAGCGTGCCTTCTATCAAATCCCCCTCGCCCGCCGCAGAGGGTGAGGGGGGCAAGCCAGCTTCTGTACAGCACGCAGAACGCAGCACGCAATACGCTGTTTCTTCTGTGCCCATCAACGAGGCCGGTTTCGGCAAAGCCCACGCCGGTCCCTCGGTGCGCAAGCTGGCGCGCGAGCTGGGCGTCGATTTGTCACGTGTCAGCGGCAGTGGCCCCAAGGGCCGCATCACCCAGGAGGATGTGAAAGCCTTCGTGAAAGCGGTGATGCAGGGTGGCGCCGTGATGGGCGGCGGTCTGCCGAAAGTCCCGGAAGTGGATTTCGCCAAATTCGGCGAGATCGAGATCAAAACGCTGTCGCGCATCAAGCGGATCTCGGGTCCGCGGCTGCAAGCCGCCTGGGTCAACGTGCCGCACGTCACCCAATTCGACGAAGCGGATATCACTGAGCTCGACGCCACCCGCAAGGCGCTCAAGACCGACGCTGACAAGATCGGCGCCAAACTCACGCTGCTGGCGTTCCTGGTGAAAGCCTGCGTCGCCACACTCAAGGAGTTCCCGGAAGCCAACGGCTCCCTCGACCCCTCCGGCCAGAACCTGGTGTACAAGAAATACTTCCATATCGGCTTCGCCGCCGATACTCCCAATGGCCTGGTGGTACCGGTCATCAAGAACGCCGACAAGAAAAACGTGTTCGAGATCGCCAAGGAGCTGGGTGATCTGGCCGCCAAGGCCCGCGACGGCAAACTCAAGATTGACGAGATGCAGGGCGGCACTTTCAGCATCTCCAGTCTCGGCGGTCTTGGTGGCACAGCATTCACGCCCATCGTGAATGCGCCGGAGGTGGCCATCCTGGGTGTCTCCAAGTCGCAGATGAAACCCGTATGGGACGGCAAGCTGTTCCAGCCGCGGCTGATGCTGCCGTTGTCCCTGTCCTACGACCACCGCGTGATTGACGGCGCCATGGCCGCGCGCTTCACCACTTTCCTCTGTCAGGTGCTGTCGGAAGTACGGGGGCTGGTGTTATAGAAAATGTGCTGCGTACTGAGTGCTGCGTGTCCGGAAGTAGAGGCGGAAGGTCAATAATTCCATGACTCAGCACTCGGCACCCGGCACGCGGTACCAGTCGCGAGATCCAAGAATCTCAGTGAAAACCCGTGGCGGAACCAAGTTTGCACGCACTCCTGGGAAAAATTGAAATGCATCACAGCCGTCTCTGCGCCGTCATCATTGATTGCAACACCTATGATCTGGAAGGTGCGGCGGATTTCTGGAGCCAGGCGCTCGGCCGGCCCGTCAGTCTTGAAAAGAGCGGCAACCCGGCCAAGTATCGAGCCCTCAAGACCCCGCCCGGCGAGATGATCGTGGAAGTGCAGAGTGTGGATCATGCCAGCCGCGTGCACCTGGACGTCGAGACCGATGATATCGAAGCCGAGGTGGTGCGCCTGAGCCGGCTGGGTGCCAGGGAAGTGCAGCGCATCAAGACCTGGGTGGTGATGGAAGCGCCCACCGGCCAGCGCTTCTGCGTGGTGCGCCAGCAAAGCGCGGATTTTCCCAATGGCGCTAATAAATGGCCATGATTCATCGCCAATTTTTCGCTTGCGTGAGAAGCTAAGATGGATGGTAATTATTCAAGGGGCGGTTCTTCTGCAGGAGCGACGGTCTCCGTCGCGATGCGGTTGAATCTCGGCGTGTAACGCCGCTCCCACAACCAGAGTGCAGACATGGCAAATATCACAGAAGTGAAGGTCCCCGACATCGGCAACTTCAAGGACGTGGACGTCATTGAAGTGATGGTGAAGGCGGGCGACCGGATAGAGAAGGAACAGGGTCTGGTCACCCTGGAGACCGACAAGGCCGCCATGGATGTGCCGTCGCCGTATGCGGGCACCGTCAAGGACGTCAAGGTGAAACCGGGCGCCAAGGTTTCGCAGGGCTCGCTGATCCTCACCCTGGAGGTATCCGAAACGGCCGCACCGGAACCGGCTGTGGTTGCCACGTCTGCTACCCAGCACGCAGCACCGGATACGCCGCACCCTTCCCCCGTACAGCACCCGGCACGCAGCACGCACAAGTCCTCCACCACAGCACCTGGCATGCAGCACGTCTCTGCCGCGACAGCGGTGGAATACTCCGGCAAGGTGGATATGGAATGTGAAGTGCTGGTGCTCGGTTCTGGCCCCGGCGGCTACACCGCCGCGTTCCGTGCCGCCGACCTGGGCAGGCACGTGGTGCTGGTGGAGCGCTATGCCACTCTCGGCGGTGTGTGTCTCAACGTCGGCTGCATCCCCTCGAAAGCACTGCTGCATGCCGCCAAAGTGATCGAGGAAGCCGAATCCATGTCGGAGCGCGGCATCAGCTTCGGCAAACCGAAGCTTGACAGGCAAAAACTGCGCACCTGGAAGAACGGCGTAGTGGGCAAACTCACCGGCGGTCTCGTGACCCTGGCGAAACAGCGCAAGGTGCAGGTGATTGCGGGCGTGGGCAAGTTTATCTCGCCCCACCACTTGTCCGTTGAGAGCAAGGGCGGCAAGCAGGTAGTGCATTTCCAACAGTGCATCATCGCCGCCGGCTCCCAGGCTGCGAAGATCCCTGGTTTTCCGGATGAACCGCGGGTGCTGGACTCCACCTCGGCGCTGGAGCTGGAAGAGCTGCCGGAGAGGATGCTGGTGATCGGCGGCGGCATCATCGGACTGGAGATGGCCTGCGTGTACGACGCCCTGGGCGTGAAAATCACCGTGGTGGAGCTCACGGACACGTTGATTCCAGAAGCGGATCGCGATCTGGTGCGCGTGTTGCAGAAGCGCATCGAGAAGCGCTACGAAAAGATTTTGTTGGGCGTGAAGGTGGCGAAACTTGAGGCCACCAAACAAGGCATCAAGGCTACTTTCGAAGGCGACAGTGCGCCGACACCACAAACCTACGGCCGCGTGCTGGTGGCGGTGGGCCGCCGCCCCAACGGCAAGTTGATTGCTGCGGATAAAGCGGGTGTATCAATAGACGAGCGCGGATTCATTCCCGCGGACCGGCAGCAGCGCACCAATGTGACGCATATCTTTAGCATCGGCGATATCGCCGGCAATCCCATGCTGGCCCACAAAGCCAGCCACGAAGGCAAAGTGGCGGCGGAAGTAGCGGCGGGTCTGAAGGTCGCCAACGATGTGCGCGCCATCCCTTCCGTGGCCTACACCGATCCGGAAGTGGCCTGGGTGGGTCTCACGGAGAAGCTGGCGAAGGAACAGGGTATCGAGGTGGGCAAGGGCATGTTCCCCTGGAGCGCCAGCGGCCGCAACCTGTCCCTGGGCCGCGACGATGGCATGACCAAGCTGCTGTTCGATCCCAAAACTCATCGCATCCTCGGCGCCGGTATCGTCGGCTCCAATGCCGGCGATCTTATTCCTGAGCTGGCGCTCGCCATCGAGATGGGCTGCGACGCGGAGGACATCGGCCTGACCGTGCATCCGCACCCGACGCTTTCCGAGACCGTCATGTTTGCGGCGGAGGCGTTCGAGGAAACGATTACAGATTTATATTTACCGAAGAAACCGCGGTCTTGATTATGGCTAACAGGCGCATAAAAAACGGTGATTCGGGCTTTTATGAGCCCTATATTCAATATTCTCGTACCCTGAGAACTTGGCTGGTCGCCTATGGGGTTGGCGGGCCTGTGCTTTTGGTGAGCCAAGATCTTGTTGCACGAGCGATAATCAAGGCGGGTACCGGAAAGTGGGTTGCCTGGTTGTTCTTGACTGGGGTTGCCGTACAAATTATT
>JAGWNO010000052.1 GCA_028871235.1 Gammaproteobacteria bacterium | reverse complement strand
TTAGATACCGGGATGCTCTCGCCGCCAGTAACGGAAACCGGGCTGGTCTTCAAACCGCTTTACTACGAGCCCTTCCTTGCTGCACTACCGGCGGACTCACCCCTGACAAAGTACAAGCAGGTTGATCTTGAAGTGCTGGCACAAGGAAATCTATTACTGTTGGAGGAGGGCCATTGTCTACGCGATCAGGCGCTCGCAGTATGTGGCCAGAGTCAACCGCGTAACGAGGAAATCAAGGCCACGAGTCTGGAGATGCTCCGGCAGATGGTAGCTTGCGGCATCGGTGCCACGCTGCTACCCGCACTTGCAGCTTACTCACCCGCGGCTAATGCGCGCAACGATGGACGCATCGTTTTACGCCCATTCAAAACACCAGCGCCCGGACGCCGCATCGCACTTGTTTGGCGCAACCGCACTCCGTTGCAAGAAACGCTGGAGGGTTTGGCCAGGACACTGGCTGATAATCTACCCAAAGGCGTGACGGCGATTGTTGAGTGAGGGTACTGACAAGTTACCAGTGATGATTCTTCTGTTGGTTATGAACAGTTATCTAGAACGCCGAGTCAGTATCTTCGTGTAGATCGCATTCAAATACTTTAGTGGTAATTATTCATGCTCACTGTTCCTGGAGTGCTGCTGCCACTAATTTAGCGGTGAAGTACTCTCGTAGATTGCGGGGTGCGGCGAGACCAAGACGCTTCAGATACGGTTCAAACTGTGGAGATCCAGGTGAGGCAAATAGGGTCTTTAGCGCAATAGCCAGCCGGCCGGTCCAGACGCCGGTACGGTGCTTGAGCGTGGTGAGGGCTTCGCCCAGCACCAACTCCTCCGGCGTAAATTCGTGACCGAAGGGGAAAGCCGGGAACAGCCCCGCCTGCTGGAAGGGCCGCAAAGCCGCATGCAGTCTTTCCGGTGTATTTACCCTGAACGCGTCGGGTATGCGGTAGTCCGTCATGAGCTTGCCGTGGCGCTTGGCTTCCGCCAGCAGCGGCTCCTGAAAGCGGGAATCGGTGATGTTCAAGAGCGCGGCAATCACCTGCCAATCCTGTTTACCGCGCAGGTCGGCGATGCCGTACTCGCTGATGACCACGTCGCGCAGGTGCCGCGGGATGGTGCAGTGGCCGTATTCCCACACAATGTTGGATACCGGCCGGCCATGCTCTTGGCGGGTACTCTTGAGCATGAGCACGGAGCGGGCTTCCTTGAGTGCGTGCGCCATGGCCACGAAGTTGTACTGTCCACCCACGCCAGAGACCACTTGGCCGTTCTCCAGCTGGTCGGAAACCGCGGCTCCCAACAGTGTCATCTTCATGCAGATGTTGAGGAAGCGGGAATGACGGTGCTGGCGCTGTTCCAGTTCCACGTCGCCGAAAATCTCGTTGACCTTCGATACCGCGGTCATGGCGAACAACCGGCGCTCCGGCTCAGGCATGCTGCGCACTTGCTGGTAGAACCAGTTTGAGCCCAGGAAAAAGGCGCCGTGCAGCAGCACGCCGTCCGCCAAGCGCGCGCCCAGCGCCTCGTGAACGACGCGGTTGAATACTTCGCGGTCACCCAGGTCGGGCAGGAGTCGCGTGCCGTCCGGCAGGATCAGGAATCCGCTGTCGTAACGCACGTCCGGCCGCAGGATGCCAAAGCGTTTGAGAAACGCCACGTCACCGGCCGTGAACGGTGAGCCGATGGCGCCGGCCGTGAGCAGCGCCTGCAAAGTTTCCGGGCCGACGCTTTCGGATATCTTTCCCTCGTTCAGCAACTGTTGTAACACGTCGTGGTCATACACGCGGCGTTTGAGGATGCCGCTGCGGTAGAGGTGCAGCAGGCCGTCGCTGAACATCTCGCTGCCGGCATAAAGCCCGGCTTTGTAAGCGTCGAGTCCGCCCAGCAGCTGGATCACCTCGCCGAACCTGCTCTGGAGGTTCAGCGCGGTTATCACTTCACGGTAACGGGTATTGTCGGCATGGCGCAATTGCGTCGCATAGACAAAGGCGTCGCCGAGTGAGCCGATGCCAACCTGCAAGGTGCCGCCGTCACGGATGAGCGTGCTTGCGTACAGCCCGATCATATGTTCCACCGGGTCAATGGCCATATTAGGCACGGCGAACAGCTGATGAGCGTAAACAGGATTGTCCACGATCAGGTCGAAGAACTCCGGCGCCACTTCCGCGTCACCCTGCATGAAGGGCAGATGGTTGTTCACCAGGCCCGCCACTGCCAGCTTGCGGCCGGCTTTCTCCAGGGCGCGCAGCGGCGGCAGGATGTCGAGCGTGAGATCGGGGTTGCCGGAGAGGCTGTAGCGTGTCTGCCCGTCGCGGGTGTCTTTCGCCACCATCTGCAGGATCACGTTCACGCCCGCCGCCAGCATGTCGCGTACCACGTGGGTGTAGTTGCTGCTTACGTAGTGCTGCTGCGCATGGGCGTTGTGCAGCAGGCTGCCGGATTTGAAGTAGAACTCGGAGATTTCCACGTTGGGCGGCAGCGTCCCGGCGTGCAACGCGTGCAGGTAATCCAGTTCCGGGTAGTCGCCGAAGACCCGTTGTACGAAAGGTTCGAGGAAACGCTTTTCCAGCTCGTTGTGGCCCACCGGCCGCTCCAGCGACAGAGCGGTCAGGATGGTGAGCCGCAGGGAGGGTTCGGCCTGGGCGCGGCGGAAAAAGGCATTCAGCAGAGGGTTGGGTTTGCCGATGCCTAGCGGCGTGCCCACCACCAGCTGCTTGCCGACGCGGCTGATGACGGCGTCTACGCATGCATCGAGGTCAACGAAACTATGCGGCGTCGCAGCGGGCATGGACGTCATGTATGTCGTTATGGGCAACGGGCAGGGGTGTTACGAACAGCGCGCGTGCGTGCTTTGCCATGCAGTGAATCAATGATAGGACAACATACCCGCCCGCGGGTAATTTTGCATTGTTTCACCAGCTTAGTCAGAACCCGTTCAATGCGCTTCAGGCCGGCGATTCTTTCTTCTACCAACAGCAGTTTGGTCTCGGCTAGACGGCGGACATCACGGCAGCTTCCACCTTCTTCCAGGCTCAGCAGCTCGCGCACCTCGTTGAGGCTGAATCCCAGCTCCTGGGCCGCCTTGATGAAGCGCAGCCGTTCTATATCCGTGGCACGGTAACGACGCACACTGCCAAGACCCCGGGGAGGTTCGAGGATCAGCCCCTTGCGCTGGTAAAAGCGCACGGTCTCAACCCCTACGCCTGCCGCCCTGGCCAGCACTCCGATGGTGAGTGCATTCATGGTTCCACCCCTTGACTCCGTACCATGGTACGGAGTGTAGCCTGTTCCCGTTGCAGGTGTGGAGGAGAGCAAATGGCGACCAGGCACTGGCTGGCAGGCGGCGTACTCGCGGCCGTGGGGGCCTCGCTCTGCTGCGTGGTGCCGCTGGTATTTGTGGCCCTCGGCATCGGCGGCGCCTGGCTCGCCGGGCTGCAATGGTTCGAGCCCTACCGCCCGTATTTCATCGCGCTGACGTTGCTGTCCCTCGGGCTCGGTTTCCGCGCCCTTTATATCAAACCCAGACAGTGTGCACCCGGTGATGCCTGCGCCGTGCCCGCGACCCGGCGCCGGCAGCGCGCGCTGTTCTGGAGCGTGACGGTGATGCTGCTGGTGCTGATTGCCATACCCTGGATTGCACCCTTGTTCTACTGATTTATATAAGGAGACGGACGATGCGACGCAGATTCCTGTTGCTGGTGTTGGCGCTGGCCATGAGCTCGCCGGTTTTCGCTGGCCCGACGAGCACCGCAGTGCTGGATGTGCCGGGCATGACCTGTCCGCTGTGCCCCATCACAGTGAAGACCGCGCTTGAACGCGTGTCCGGCGTTGAAAAGGTAGCCGTGGATTTCCCCGCCCGCACGCTGCGAGTGGACTACGATCCGTCAAAAACCACACCCGCCGCCCTCCTCAGGGCCACAGCAGATGCCGGGTATCCCGCAACCATCGAGAAGAGGAACAAATCATGAAAACCGCGAACCTCAATGCCATCGATCCGGCGCTTGCGGTGCTCGCCGAATTCTCGAAAGTAAGCCAGGGTACATCGCAGCACATCAATGCCATGCGTCAGCAGGCGATTTTCACGGACGGCGCCCTGCCGGCGCGCTTGAAGGCGTTGGCCGCGGCCTTATGGGGCATCAGCGCGCGCTGCGAGCCGTGCCTCAAGTTCTACATGCTCAAGGCCAAGGAGCTCGGCGCGACCGGGGCCGAGATCGGTGAGATGCTGGCGGTCGCCTCGACCATGGGCGGCTGCGTGGGCGAGATGTGGGCGGTTAAAGCCTTTCATGCCGCAAACCCAGTGGCGTCTGAGGAAGCTTGCTGCACGGTCTGAGCGGCAGGTTTTCATCCGGGCCCGGGGTCCTACTCGAAGTACAACGGATGATAAACGGCGGCGGGCTGCAAACAACGCTCAATCAGAACGCCGGGCAGATCCCGGCGTTTATCGCGGTAATAATCAGCCGCTGTTTGCATTCCTCGATGACGGTGGGCTCACGTAGGTATTGAACAGCCGCCAGATACGCCGGTACTCGTCGAGCCAGGCGGCCGGATCCTTGAAGTCGTGGCGTTCGGTGGGATAGAACATCACCTCAAAGTCGGGGTTCCTGAGCTCGATGAGCTTCTGCACCATGTGCACCGTGTCGATGAAGAACACATTGCCGTCCTCCATGCCCTGCATGATCAGCAGACGATGCTTGAGTTGTCCCGCATAATTGATTGGCGAGCTGATGTAATACGCCTCAGGATCAAGGTTGGGGCGATTGAGGATGTCGGAGGTGTACTCGTCGTTGTAATCCGCCCAGTCGCCTACCGGCCGCAGCGCCGCGCCGGCGGCGAACAGCTCCGGTCGGCGGAACATCATCATGTAGGTCATGAAGCCGCCGTAGGAGCCGCCATACACGCCGAGCCGCTTGGGATCGGCATGCCAGTTCTGTTCCAGCCAGTGCACGCCGTCCTCGATATCCTGCACTTCCGGATGACCCATCTGGCGATAGATAGCCGTGCGCCAGGCGCGGCCGTAACCCGCCGAGCCCCGGTAGTCCATGTCCAGCACCAGGTAACCATGCTGCGCGAGAAAGGTGTGGAACCTGAGCTCGTGGAAGTAATAGGACCAGCCGCCGTGCGCGTCCTGCAGATAACCGGCGCCGTGAATGAACACCACCGCCGGCCAGGATTTCGCCGGATCATAATTTTGCGGCAGGTACAGGCGCGCATAGATGGGTTCGCGCACATGCGTGGAAGGCAGCTGCACAATCTGCGGCGCCACCCAGTCGATGGCGGTGAAGGCTCCGGCCACGGTGTGGGTCAGCTGTTTAGCGGCGCCGTCCGGCCGGGCGGCCACCACATACACTTCCGGGGGCCGCAGGCTGCTGGAGTGATACAGCAGCAGGCTGGATTCATCCGGCGACAGCGCGTAACCCTTGTAGTCCTTCTCCAGCGAGGATTGCTGCGGGCCGTTCAAGCCGCCGAGGCTGGTGACCGCCTGCAACTTGCTGCTGGCCGTATCTACGCGGTATATCTCATAAGTGCCGGGCGCCGTCACGTTGGCCACCACATAGAAGTAGCGGCCGTCCCGGGTGAGAATCGGATCGGAGACCTCGAACGCACCACGGGTGAGCTGCCGGGGCTGCCGGTCCGTCAGCGACTTCAGGTACAGCTGCGAATAGCCGCTCGCTTCGGAGAGATACCACAGGGTGCGGTTATCCGGCAGCCAGCCGAACTGGTTGAAGGTCCAGTTGATCCAGGCGGGATCCGTGAGCCGACTCTGGGTCAGCAGGGATTTTTTGGCGAAGTCCACCGTGGCGATCCAGCGATCCTTGTTGTCCATGGCGCGGTATTCGACGCCGAGATTGCTGCCGTCATCGCTCCATTCCAGGTTCATCACCGTCACCGGACGTATGGCCGGCGCCTTCACGGAATCCTCCGCCAGCTTGCGGCTGATGCCGTGCTTCATATCCCATTCCACGGCGGACTTGCGCAGCGCCACCAGCGGGTCAATCGTGATGCCCGGGAGCTGCGCGCTGTCCAGCGGAAATGCGCTGTGGGTCTTGAGGTCCAGCACCTGCACGGCCTGCGGTGCGGGCGGATTGAGCCCCACGTAGGTGTGGCGCTTGAGGATGTCCGCGTAACCCGACCCGGTGATGTAGCTGGGCATCATGCCGGGCGCGCCCTTCTGGTGATCCCGGGGCTCCGTCACCAGCACCAGCCAGCGGCCGTTGGGCGACAACGAGCTGCGGGCGATGGTGAGCTGGTCGCCCAGGTACCAGGGCGCCGGTACGCGCGTACTGTCGGCCGCCGCCTGCGACGCTTGCTGCTGGCGCAGGGCTTCCTTGTTGGTCTTCTGTCTGTTCAGGAAATCGAACAGCCGCAGCTGTTCGGCCTGCAGGTAATTCTGCGGTCCGGCGGCTTTCGCCGGATCGTCCTCCAGGCGCACGTCAGCGGCCAGCGCCAGGAAACCGCTGTTGAGGTCGTAGATATAGATGTTGTTGCCCTCGTGCCACTGCACATGGGTGCCATCCGCCATGAACATGGCACGGCTTTTGGGTGTGGTGTCGCGGGTCAGTTGCCGCAGGTTGCCGGTGGTGAGATTGCGCACGAACACGTTGGCGTCACGCACGAACACCTTGAAGGTACGCGCGTGATTGAAGGCGCCGCCAGGCGCTGATACCGCGCCCAGATCGCCATCCGCCACTTTTGTCACCGCATCACTCGCCACATCCACGCCGTAAAGCTCCCTGAGCGGGCTGCCGTCGCGCTTCTGCCAGTAATAAACGGTCCTGCCGTCATCACTCCAGTAGGCCCGCTCCGGCGCATTGCCGATCCAGTCCGGGTTGGCCATGATCTGCTCAAGGCTGACGCGTGTGGCGGCGGCAGGCGGAGCGTCCGCCGGCGATGCCGGGGACACCAGCAGCAGGCCCAGGGATAAAGACGCGATGCGCTGAATCATGGCGGCTCCCGCAATTCAGGAATTCATCACCCGGACAAGGCTTGATCGAGATCTGCGATGAGGTCGTCGGTGTGTTCGACACCCACGGAAAGACGCAATAGATTGCGTGGGGTGTGGGATTCCGGACCTTCCATGGAGGCGCGGTGCTCTATCAGGCTCTCCACGCCACCGAGACTGGTGGCGCGGACGAACAACTGCACGCGTGCGGCGGTTTGCATGGCCGCCGCTTCGCCGCCGCGGAGCGTGAAGGATAGCACGGCACCGTAGCCGCGCATCTGACGCGTGGCCAAGGCGTGTCCGGGGTGACTTTCGAGGCCGGGATAGAACACCTCTTCCACCGCCTTGTGAGCAGCCAGGTGGTGCGCAATCGTCAGCGCGTTGGCCGACTGGGCGCGGACGCGCAGCGGCAATGTGGCTGCGCCGCGCAGCAGCAGCCAGCAGTCGAACGGCGCCGGCACTGCACCGCCGGTTGACTGCAGGAAGCGGATACGTTCGGCGAGCGCATTATGTTTGCGGGCGACGATGGCCCCGCCCAGTACATCACTGTGACCGCCGAGATATTTGGTGGTGCTGTGCATGCTGAAATCGATGCCATGCTCGAACGGCCGCTGCAACACCGGTGTGGCGAAGGTGTTGTCACACACGCTCAGGGCCTTGGCGTCGCGCCCGATCTCGGCGATGGCGGCGAGATCGGTGAGCTTCAGCAGCGGATTGGAAGGCGTCTCCACCCAGATAAGCCGGGTGGCGGGAGTCACGGCGCGATGCACTTCATCCGTTTTTGAAGCATCCACAAAACTGACCTTGAGCTGCCAGGGCATCAGCACTTCCCGCAGCAGACGCAGCACCCCGTGATAAACATCCCGGCTGCAGATCACATGGTCGCCGGGATTTAAGGCCTGGAACACGGTCATGGCGGCCGCGGTGCCGGAGGAGAACGCCATGGCATCGCAGCCGGCTTCCAGCGCCGCCAGGCAGGTTTCCAGCGCCGCGCGGTTGGGATTGCCGGCACGGCTGTAGGTATAGCCGTGCGGGAAACTGCCATCTGCCTCACGCACAAACGTGGTGGACAGGTGCAGGGGTGGACTCAGAGCCGCAGCGGACGCATCTGCCTCGCGGCCGGCGTGCACACTCACGGTTTCGATGTGGGCGGGGCAGGGGGGGGTCATTGCGGATGCTCCTGGCAGGCACTGATAGCATGCCATGAAAGCGCAATGCGTGTACTGTTAACCACCGTTATGCGGGTTCACTGCCACAGTCATTCTGCCACCGGGAGATTGCCATGATGCTGAACGGGATCAATTACGTGGCGGTCATGGTCGCGGGTATCGGCGGCTTCGTCGTCGGCGCGGTGTGGTATCTGCCATTCACCTTCGGGCCGCTGTGGCTGCGCGCCAATCCGCATGTGCTGGAGGACTTGGAAAGCGGCGGCCGCCTCAGACGCTATGCGGTGGCGCTCATCTGCAGCAGCGTGCAGGCCTGGGTGCTGGCATTGTGCCTGCTGTATGCGGGGCGCAATGCCGGCCTCGGCACGGCACTGGTGGCGGGGGCGTTGTTGTGGCTGGGTTTTACCGCGGCGCCATCGCTGGTGGATACGCTCATCTCGCGGCGCAAAGTGAGCGGCTGGGCGGTGGATACCGGCCATCGATTGTTGGCGATGTTGGTAATGGCATTCCTGCTTACGGCGTGGCCGTGATCCGCAACGCGTTTTCGTCAAATTGAGGAGTCTTAATCGTAGTCCTGGTTGTAATCCATTTCGATGCGCCTCGTTGCGCTGCATCGCATGTCATGGATGCGGTGCATACACAATGCGATTGCCACCGCTGTTTTTGGCGGTATACATGGCACGGTCCGCGATTCGAAAGATATCCTCGAATTTGATTCGCCTGCCGCGTGGACGGGAGGTGACGCCGATACTGGCACTGATCGCGATGCCATCAGGTTTGAGGGATTCGATGGACTTGCGAATTTCCTCGGCGCGGCGTTCCGCGTCCCCCGCCTCGCAGTAATTGAGGATCAGCACGAACTCCTCGCCACCGATGCGTGCACACAGGTCACCGTCGCGGCAGGCCTGTTTCAGCATGTCTCCAGTGTGTGCCAGCACGTTGTCGCCCGCCAGATGGCCATGGGTATCGTTGATTTTCTTGAAGTGATCCAGGTCAATGATCAGCAGACTCATGGGGTAGTCGTAGCGGATGGCGTTGCTGAAATATTTGGTGGCGAATTCCTGCAGCGAGTTGCGGTTGTAAAGACCGGTGAGCTGGTCTTTCATGGCCAGCTGATAAAGTTGTCGCGCCTGTGATTCAACCTGATCCAGCAACTGCTTGCTGAGAATGAGATTACGCACCCGCGCGCGCACTTCCTCCTCGATAGGCGGCTTGGTGATGTAATCATTGATACCCAGCCGGAATAGTTCGATGCGCCGGGACGGATCATCCAGGCCGGATAGGGCCAGGATGGGTACGCGGCGCTTGCCGGAAGCGGAGTTGCGCACCCGGTTGACCAGACCGACGCCGCTGGTGACGCCTTCCAGGAGGATATCACTGATGATGAGATCGAAATCATGCTGCTCGAAGGCGGCCAGCGCCTCATCGGCGGTGCGGAAATGATCCACCTGCAGCTTCATGTGCAACAGCAGCTTGAGCATGAGGTGGGCGGCGACATGGCTGTCCTCGATATACAGCACCCGGCCGTGGATTTCCTCCCGTTCTTCGGTGAAGAACTTGCTCAGCCGGTCAGTGAGCTCCTTGGTGTCGGTGCGTCCCTGGATCTCGGTCACGCCCGCCTCGAAGGCCTCGTGTCGAATTGTCTGATCATCGGTGGAGGTGAGCAGGATGAACGGGATTTTCTGGCACTGCGGATGGGAGCGTACCTGGCGGCACAGGCTGACGCCGTCCATGCCGGGCAGGCTGAGTGCGGCGCATACCAGGTCCACCGACTCACGGTGCAGCATGTCGAGCGCCTGCTCGGCAGTGGATACGGACAGCGGATGATGACCAAGACCCGCTACCATCTTGTGCAGGACGGTGCGGAACACTTTGGAATGATCGACGATGAGGATATTCATTATTCGGGGCGGCGGTAAAATCCGGTTTTGCCCCACCAGAAGTTTACTCGACAGCGGGGCGAAGGGGGTGATCCTGACCGGCGGTCCGGGCTCTGCGGGCTGAGGATGTCCCGATCTAGGCGGGCAGTGAAGCCTGATACCCGCGCAAGCGCGGCTTTTATGTAACGGGCTGGTTCACTTGCAGCGATACCACCAGCGCTCCGGGTCCTGCATGGGTGCCGAGTGCGGGGCCCACTTCCGTGAGCCAGCTGGACTCGATGTTTGGGATCCGAATCAACAGTGTGCGTAAACGTTCCGCATCTTCCGCGCAGTCGCAGTGGCCCACCAACAGGCGGTAGCGGGTATGGGCATTCACATGCCGCGTCACGAAACGGGCGAATTTCTCCGCCCGCCTGTTCCGCCCCCACAGTACACCGCAGGATGTCACATGGCCGTCCGGTGTGGCGGTGAGCACCGGTGTCAGATGCAGCAGGTCTGCCAGCAGTTTTGTGGAACGCCGCACCCGTCCACCGCGTACCGCGTAGCTCAGATCCGGGATGGCACCCCAGATGCGGGTACGCGGCAGCATGGCTTTCACGGCCTGCACGATGGCCGCAGCATCGTAGCCGGCCAGGGCGCATTCAGCGGCATATACGGCCAGCAGACCCTGACCCGCCGATACCGATCCCGAATCCAGTACCGTTACCGGGGTGCCATCCGCGCGGTTAGCGGCGGCGACGGCGGCCTGGACAGTGCCGCTCACCTTGGAGGTGAGGCCGATATATACCACCGCGTCATAATGACTGGCGAGGAAGTTGAACTCGCGGCGGAAGTCCCCCGGCGGCGGTTGCGAGGTCTTGGGATGCAGCGGGTTGAGCCGGAGCTCCCTGTAGAAATCCGCCGGTGTGAGCGACACCTTGTCGAGATAGGCATGTTCGCCGAAATGCACGCGTACCGGCAGCATGTGGATATCGAGTCGCTCGCGCAATGCCTCGGGAATGTCGGCGCCGGAGTCGGTGATTATGGCCGGGCGCGCCAACCGCCGGCCCGCCACCCGCGCCTGACGCCGCATGTCATCGGCCTTCTCACCGGAGATCTGGCCATACCTGGCTGCGATTCGGAAGACCGCATCCGGCCCATCCGCGTGGATGTGCACGCGCAGTTTCCGCGCACCACCCGCTACCACCAGGCTGTCGCCCAGCTCGGCCAGTTCTCGGCTAAGCACCGTACGCTCCAGGTTGTCGCCGCTGATGAGACATTCTGTGCAGTAGCGGTAATGGCTGTCCGCTTCGGTCCCGCGTTCATGGGAGACCATCGGCAGGATGGTATCGGCGGGCAGGGCTTCCATGGAACCCGCCTGCAGGAAATCCACGATGCCCTGCACCAGGTCCACAAAACCCTGGGCGCCCGCATCCACCACGCCGGCCTGCTTGAGCACCTGCAGCTGGTTGGGGGTGTTAGCCAACGAAGTCTTGGCGCGGGCCAGACCGGTATTCAGCAGACTGCTGATGTCAGCCGCGTGATGCTGCGCCAAATGTCCCTGCAGGGCAGCGGCGAAATCCGCCAGCACCGTGAGCAGCGTGCCTTCCATGGGTTGCGCAAGCGCAGTGCGCGCCGCCGCGGCACCGTGATTCACGGCCGCGACGAAATGCGCCGCAGACAGATCATGCAATGCCGCCGTTTTTTCGCCGAGACCCTGGAAGAATTGCGCCAGGATCGCGCCGGAATTGCCGCGCGCGCCGTCCAGCGCCGCTGCCGCCACCACGTCCAGCATGCGGCCCGCATGACGGTGCATGTTCTCCGTCATGGCGTGCAGTACCGCGTGCAGTGTGAAGGCGATATTGGTGCCGGTGTCGCCATCCGGCACCGGGAACACGTTGATGGCGTTCAGATAATCCCGGCGCGCGACCACGTGCTGAATGCCGGCGGCG
>JAGWNO010000051.1 GCA_028871235.1 Gammaproteobacteria bacterium | reverse complement strand
TTGACCAGATCATTCAGTACGGAATGCTTGAAGTAACCGCATTGGGCGACGGCACCGGTCATAAGCGCTTCCCGGAGACGCGCGGCGAGCGGACCCCGGAGCCACGCTGCGAGCGGCACACTGAATCCCATCTTGGGCCGGTAGAGTATCTCCCGGGGTAAATCCGGTTCCAGGGTTTTCTTGAGGATGAACTTTCCCTGCCCACCCCGGAGTTTCAACCCCGGCGGCAGACCGGATGCCCACTCCACCAAGCGGTGATCCAGCAGCGGCACCCGGACCTCCAGGCTGTGGGCCATGCTGGCGCGATCCACCTTGGTGAGGATGTCGCCGGGCAGATAGGTCTTGAAATCCAGATACTGCGCCAGCAGCAGCGGATGGTCGGTGGGTGCGCGCCCGGCGTGGGCGCGGAACACCTCCAAGGCGGTATAGCCCTGAAGTTCGCGCCGGAACGTATCGCTGTACAGCCGGCGCCGGATTGCTTCCGGCACAAAACTCACGCTGTGGAAATAGGCCTCGACGGTCTCCCGTGCGAGAGCCTGCAAGGTGGTTTTGGCGCGGAACAGCCGCGGCGCCCAGTCCGCCTTCGGATAACAACGGCCCAGGAGGCCGAAGACCGGCCTGCGGATGGCGGGCGGCAGCCGCTCGCGGATACGGCTTTCAAACCAATGCCAGCGGTAGCGGCGGTAGCCGGCGAAGTTCTCATCACCGCCATCCCCCGAGAGCGCCACCTTCACGTGCTTGCGTGCCAATTGACAGACCCGGTAGGTGGGCAGCGCCGAGCTGTCGGCGAACGGTTCATCGTAGATTCCAGCCAGGGCGTCCAGCAGCGCATGGTCCTGCGCGCTCACCCGCTCCTCGAAGTGCCGGGTGCCGAGATGCGAAGCGACGCGCCGGGCATAGGCGCTTTCGTCAAAGCCGCCGTGATCGAAACCGATAGCGCAGGTGCTGACCGGGTCGCGGGCCACGCGGCACATGCTGGCCACCACCGCGCTCGAATCCACGCCGCCCGAGAGGAATGCCCCCAGAGGCACGTCAGCCACCAGCTGGCTCGCCACGGCATCATCCAGCAGTCCGCGGAGCTCCCCGGAGGCTTCGCGCAATTCCAGAGTGAAATGCATCCGGAACGGCACATCCCAGTAGGCGCGGGGAACCGGCAGCGGATCGCCCGCGCGCCAGCTCAGGCAATGGGCGGGCGGCAGTTTGAAGATGCCCCGGAAAATGCTTTTCGGGTCGGGCACGTATCCCAAAGCCAGGTACTCTTCCAGGGAGCGGGGATCGATGTCGCGCGCCACGCCGGGATGGGCCAGCAGCCCTTTGAGTTCCGACGCGAACACCAGATCGCCCCCACGCGTCAGTCCGTAGTACAGCGGCTTGACGCCCAGGTGATCCCGCGCCAGGTGCATGCGCTGTGCCCTGGCATCCCAGACGGCGAAGGCGAACATGCCGCGGAGCCGCGGCAGACAGGACTCGCCCCAGCGCTGCCATGCCCGCAGCAGCACCTCGGTATCGCAGTGGCTGGCGAACGCGAGCCCTTGCTGTTGCAGTTCCTTCCGCAGCGCCTGGAAGTTGTAAAGCTCGCCGTTGTAGATGAGCGCGAGTCCCGCGGCTTCATCCACCATGGGCTGGCGCCCGTGAGCCAGATCAATGATGGACAGGCGGCGATGCGCCAGACCGGCGCCCCGAGTCATATAAAGTCCGGACTGATCCGGACCGCGATGGCTTTGCACGTCGCGCATGGCGAGCAGTATGCCCTCGTCCACGCGGTTCTCCTTGTGAGAAAGCACAATGCCGGCGATGCCGCACATGGATCAACGCACCTTTCGTCCGGTCACGCTCGTATCCGCCACATCTTGTGGAAGATGACCACGACCGTTGAGAAGACCATCGTAGAGCGTTGTGTAGGCGGATAACATGGCAGACAGACTGAACTGGGATTCCACTCGATGGCGCCCCGCGATTCCGTGACGCCCGCGCAGGACGGTATCCCGAACATACCCGGCCAAGGCCTCAGCAAACGCATGTGGATCGCCCGCCGCCACCAGCCTGCCCGTCTCGCCAGGCAATACCACCTCGCCCACGCCGCCCACGGCGGTTGCCACCACCGGCAGTCCGGCCGCCATGGCCTCCAGCAAAGTCACCGGCATGCCCTCGGCCATGGATGAGAGCGCAAAGATGTCGAATTCCGCAAGCAGGGCAGCGACATTGCTGCGGTTACCCAGCAAGCTCACCCGTCCGGTCAGTCCCAGGCGTTTGATCTGTGTCTCGAGTTCCGGGCGTTGCCTGCCCTCTCCGATGATGGCCAGACGCAAGCGATCACGTTCTGCAGGCAGCAAGTCACCCAAGCGGTCAAAGGCGGACAGCAATCCCAGCTGGTCTTTCACCGGATCCAGCCGTCCCACCGTCCCGATCAGCAGCGTGCCCGGAGGTGCGAAGGCTCCCAGCAGCGGACGCGCCGCCTTCTGCCGTGGAGCCGGAGCAAACCGGGTAACATCAATACCATTGGGAATGTGTATCACCTTGGACGGAGCAATGCCCACCCTTTCCGTCAGCCAGTTCTCGAGGTCCCTTGAGACCGCCAGGTAGCGGTCGATCCACGGTGAAAGGCCGCGCCGCAGATAATGGTACTTGCGGCTCTCGCCTCGGGGATCGGCCGCATCCCGTCCACGCTCTGCGTGGACAATGCGGCGCACACCTGCCAGTCTGGCAATTGCTGCGGCATCCAACGCGCCGATATTATAAGTTTGCACCAGATCCGGCTTCAGGTTTTTCAATGCTCGCCACAACCTCAGATAGCAACCCCAGTCCTTGCCGGGTTTCTTGTGCAGCGCCACACAGGTCACATCGGTGGCCTCAATCCGTTTCCGAAAATCGGTGTATCCCTCCAGACAGATCACTGCATGGCGGTAGCGATGCGAAGTCTGGTTGATCAGCGCCACGATGATCTGTTCCATGCCGCCGGTATCCAGACGGTAAAGGACATGGACGATGCGGGGTTTGCCGTTCATGGACGCGGCTCCGCCTGCGCCGGTTCCCCGCCCGCGGATTCCGCCATCTGGCCGGTCATGTCGGGAGCCGCGCGCAGGAATGTCTCAAGGCGGTTGCGCAAGGCGGGGAGATCGCCGCCGGCGACCAGCGCCGACACCGCCCATACGGATGCCCGGGCGCTGCGCCCGCGGAGCGCATCGAGACTCTGCTCCAGTTTCACCCGCAGCCCCGAATCCGTACAGCGGCCGTCTATGCAGTACCAGTACCAGACCAGACGCGTGCCGCTGGCGGTTGACAGACGCAGTTCCTGCACTGGGAACGCAGCACTACTGCCCAAGGTGATTTGCCGGGTGGCAGTGCCCAACACTGTTGCCGTTGCGGGATCATAGACATTGTTGCCGTAGGTGATGAGGTCATGTCCGCGGCGCGAACCGCCGATATAGAGCGCACCGAAAACTTCAACGGTCGTGCCTCTGGCGTCGTTGCGGTATACCGCATGCATTTCGGCATCAGTCCCGGCGTATTGCGGACGCCAGTCCGTGGGCGCGGTCTGCGGACCATCCCATCCCGGCACTCGCGGTGCGCTGAGCTGCAGGTTCACGCCGGCGACTGCCGGCGGTTTCAGCCAGGCGGCAAACACCGGCCCGGCAATCACCAGCACCATGGCGGTTGCCCACACGGCGCCGTGGCGTGAAGAGAGCCTGCCGCCGTCGTGCGGTACCGGCGGTATCGCCCGGAGTGGATCGCGAAACAGCCAGCCCGCCGCCAGCAGGATGAGCAGCACGGTGCCGAAAAACTGCCAGCCGAAAATCAGGTGATCCGTGCCGGTGGCGTACTTCAGCCCCCAGGTATCGCCGATGAGCACGGTGATGAACACCCGCAGCCCGTTGGCAATCACCGGCACCACCGCCGCCAGCATCACGAACAGCACCCGCTTCCACCAGCGCCGGTACATCAGGTAGGCATACAGGCATCCGAGCGCGGTGCAGGCGATGAAGAACTTGATGCCGCTGCAGGCATCCGCCACCAGCCACACCGCCGTGGGGGTGATGATCTCGTGGCCGTTGAGGAGCACGGGAGTGCCAATCAGCTCCAAAGCACGCACCGCAAAGTGGGCGGTGAAGGTCTGCAGCGGCCCCACCAGGGAATTGCCCCACGGAACGGCGAACACCAGGTAGCCCAGCGGGAATGCAAGCACGCGCACGGCGCGCCACCCCCACACTGCGAGCACCGCGGCGGGGAACATCGCCACCAGCGCGGCGTGCTGCAGCAGATTGATGTTGACCTGATGGCCCGTGAACCAGACGAAACCCAGGACGGCAATCAGCGGCAATCCCGAAACCGAGGGCTGCGGCGGCGCCGCCAGCAATTGCTGACGCAGACCGAACGCCGTCCAGGCGCTCAGCGGAAAAATGAAAAAGGCGTACTGGAAGGTGCCGGTGTGGGCCCATACCGATACCAGCGAGACCACCGTGTCCCGATAACCGATCAGCACAACCGCGAACACCGCCGCCAGCGAAACAGCGGCCACCTGCCATGCGGACACCCGCGCCAGAATGCCGGGTCTCAGCGTCAACAGCCGGCTCACGGGTACGCCTCCCGGGTCCGGGCGGCGCCGGATTCGGCCGCACTCCGGTCAGCGACGGGTGCGGCCTCAAGCAGACTGTCAAACCGCGCAAGCATCCGCCGCCAGTTGTAGCGGCTGAGCACCTGCTGGCGCACCGCCGGAAATGCGGCCGGCCGGGTTTCCCGGAGCCAGCGCAGCGCTTCGCCGGCCAGGATTTCGGGCGCATCGCTGATGCAACCCGGGCGTTCCGCGAATTCTTCGATGCCCTCGTATGCCTGGGGGGTCGCCAGCAGCGCTTTGCCCATGGCGAGCGCTTCCAGCACCTTGTTCTGTATGCCCCGGGCGATGCGCAAGGGAGCGACCACGGCATGGGCGTGACGCACATAGGGCCGCACATCCGCGACCCGGCCGGTGACCACGATCCCCTCCACCGCAGCGAGCGCCCGGACCGGCCGTGAGGGGTTGGCCCCCACTATATAAAAGTGTGCCGCCGGCAACTCTCGATGTATCCGCGGCCAGACCGTGCGGGCAAACCACTGCGCCCCCTCGGCATTGGCCCAGTAGTCCATGGCGCCCACGAACACCAGCACCGGCGCCGCCGTCCCGTAGGGATTGGGGTAGTCGAGCGCCGGGTCCCAATACTCGGTATCCACGCCGTTGGGGATCCCATGGATCCTGGCGGACAGTCCGGGAACCCGCTGCCGGAAAAATTCCGCTTCATGCCCGGACACGAACACGCTGGCATCGCATGCGGCGGCAATCCGCTGTTCGAAATCCGCCAGATATCCGGCCTCGCGCCGGTAGATCATGCCGGCGATGCCGCCGCGGGTTTGCGCGTACTGACGCCATTTGTCGGAGTCCACGTCGACAAAATCCATGATGCGGCGCGGTCCGCGTCCGCGCAGCAGGTAAGGCGCCATCCCCGAGGAAAACGCCACCACGGTTTCCACCGTCCCCGCCGACAGCACGCCGTCCACCCAACGCTGCATGCTCCGGTCGCGGTAATACGCCACGGTGAACGGCTCGGCACGTGCCAGTGCAATCAAAGCCCTGAGACGCGCCGCCAGCGGCTTCAAGGGACGGATGCAGGATCCGGCGCACAGTTTTTCGACGGCCGCCACATGCTGCCAGTCCTCCGGCTCATCCACGAAGGTGCCGAGATGCACACGGTAGTTCTCCGCCAGATGGCGCAACAGGTGATAGGAACGGATCTTGTCGCCCTTGTTGGGCGGGTACGGCAGCCGGTGACACAGGAACAGCAGCTCGCGCATGACTCTATCCCAGGCTGCGTGCGATCCAGGGGCCGACCACGCGACTCACGGAAAGCGGCAGGTGCTGCCAAGCCTTGATGAACAGCCGGTACTTCGGATTGACCGGGCTCACATCCGGCAGGGTCTTTGCCCGTACCAGCTGATACTGGTAATGCAGCGGTTCGGGTTCAAACCCCCAGTGTTTCTTGAAATGGTAGGAGCCGGTATCGCGCTTGCTTCTGCCGTAGTCGAAAAGCCGCGCGCCCCGCTCCACCGCCTTCTGCATCACCGCCCAGTACATGAAGTCGTTGGCTTGCACCTCGCGTCCGGCCGCGGTGCTGCCCCCGTAATAGGGCAGCACCTCGTCCCGGAAGTAGAAACTCATGACGGCGGCTACGGGTTTTTCATCGTGCGTCACCACCGTGATTTCACAATCCTCAGGAAACGCCTCCCGCAGAAGAGTGAAATATCTCCTGGCAAAGACGGGAGTGCCGAGATTGCGCAGGCTTTCGGCATACACGTCATAAAACTGCACCAGCCCGGCACAGGCCTCGGCCTTGAGACCGGCCTCGATGCCCTTGCGAACCATGGCCCGCTGTTTGCGCGGAATGGCTTTGAAGTTGGCCTCATGGTCCGCGTGCAGCGGCTTGCGGAAGGTGAAGTACAGATCCTTGGCCAGCCAGGAGCAGGCATCCGGCGCGCGGTTGCGCAGCTCCAGATACTCCACCCGTAACTCCTGCGCCAGCCGGCATGCTGCTTGCCGGAGCTGCGCTGCAACCTCTTCGTCAGTTGCTGCGATCCCGCCGTACACGCAGAACGGGGTGGAGATCAAGGCATGGCCGAACAGCCGGCTTTTGATTTCCGCGAGCGGCAGGATGCCGGTGATCTGCCCGGCATCTTCGGCATATATATAGTGGCAACGATGGCCAAAGGCCTGCTCTATGACCCGCGACCAGGCAGAACGATGGAAGAAGGTCGCCTGGGGCGAGGCCTGCACGAAGCTGTCCCAGCGGTTCGCGTCCGGGGGTTCAAGGCGTTTGACGTGGCAACCCCGGGAGGGGCCGGCGTGCGTGCCATTCAGCATGGCTCACGCCCCCCTGGGGTGTAACTGCAGGTCTTTGAGTACCACCACGGGGTAATGCTCGCCGGTCCTTTGCAAAAAAATCCGGTCCATGCGGTCAAAGCGGAAATCCCGCAGCAGGGCATGCAGCTTCACGGCCATGCGGTTCAGGTTCAGGTAATGGCGCACGCGGTTTCTGAAAGACACGCCCGGCACCCGCGGTTGCTGCGGATCGAGTTCCCACGGATGAAAATAGAAGACTCCCGGATATCCATCCCGCCGGTTGACCCGCCGCAATCCCGCTTTAAACACCGGGTAGGGCAACAACCGGAAGAATCCTCCTCCCCCGCAGGGCCAGTTGCGCCCCAGCAGCGAGACTGTGGTCACCGGTATCTCCAGTAATCCGGCCGCGTCCGGGAAGAATGCAAACCGCGGGGCCTGCGGCATGCCGTAGAGATCATGATGGATGGGCACGATGCTGGAACTGTAGCGGTAGCCCGCGGCGCGCAATTCATCATGCGCCCAGAGACTGTCCGGGCCCACCGAATAGCTGGGCGCACGGTAGCCCAGGACCTCGCCGCCTGCGGTGTCCTCCAGGAGTTTTTTCGTGCCCCTGATCTGCTCCCGGAATTGCCGGCGCGTGAGGTTCGCAAGCCGCTCATGCCCATAGCCGTGGCTGGCGAGCTCATGCCCGGAGCCGGCGATGTCGCGCATCAGGGCGGGATAGCGTTCCGCCACCCAGCCGAGCGCGAAAAACGTGGCTTTTACGCCGTGACGGTCCAGGAGTTCCAGCGCCCGCCGGGTATTGCGCTCCACCCGTTGCGGCCAACGGTGCCAATCCGCGCGGGCAATGCACTTTTCAAAGGCCGCGACCTGAAAATAGTCTTCCACGTCCACCGTCATGGCATTGACGATGTGGGAGTCGGCGGCGGACACCATCGCTATTCGTCCTACCGCTTGGTTCCAATGTGCCGCACCCCGTGTATGGGCGTGACTTCGGATGAGGTCCTCGGGGACGGACCGGATTCGGGCTGTTGTTTCAGTCTGACGTGCTCCTGCATCTGGCGCAGCAAGTCCTTGAGGTGCTGCTCCAGCACGATCAGCTGATTCATGCGTTCCGAGATGCCGGCCCGGCGGCGATGAGAGGTGCTCTTCTGCACTTCGGGGGTCTCCGGCGCCGCCGGTACACCCGCGATTTCCTCATGCATTTCCTCCAGCACCACCGCCAGGGCATGTTGATCCAGTGTATGGCGTTCCTCCAGATAGCCGTATAGCAGCAGCCGGTCCATCAGCAGGTTGATCCTGCGGGGGATACCGCTGCTGGAGCGGTGCACTTGCACAAATAGACCGGGTGACAGCAGCGGATCATCTTTCCAACCGACCGCCCGCAGGCGATGCAGGATGTAGGCCTCGCTTTCCTCCAGCAGCAGCGCATCGAGCTGGTAGGAGACGATGATGCGCTGGCGCAGCTGTTCCATGTTGTTGGCGATGATCGCGCGCCGCAGTTTCGTCTGGCCCACCATGATGATCTGCAGCAGCGCCATGCCATGGGTCTCAAGATTCGAGAGGATTCTCAGGACTTCCAGCGCCGCCGGCGTCAGGGTCTGGGCCTCGTCCACCACCAGCAGCGCCCGGATGCGGTTGGCGCGCAGGAACACCAGATGCCGTTTGATCGCCTGCAGCAACTCCTCCTTGCTGCGGCCCTCGTACGGCAGTTTGAACGCCGAAGCCACCGCCGGCAGCACCTCGGGTCCGTCCAGATTGGCGGAGGCGATGTTGGCGACGGCCATATGGCGGCTGGCCAGCTTGTGGAGCAGCGCCTGCACCAGCAGCGTTTTTCCGGTGCCCACCGCGCCGGTGATCACCACAAAGCCCTCCGCTTGCGCAAGTCCGTAGAGCAGGTATGACATGGCCCGCTTATGCCCCCTGCTGGGGAACAGCAGATCGGGATCGGGGGTGAGCTGAAAGGGTTTGCCGTTCAGTTTGTAAAAGGCTTCGTACATACGTCCCTCAGAAAAGATGAGTCCATTGGAGCATGATCAGGTTGACCCGGTAAGTGCCCTGGCCGGGCGTCGTAATGGCCCCCGGATAGGCGTTGCGCGATTCCCGGCGCAGCAGCAGGCTGGCGCTGCTGGCGGGACTGAACTGGTGTGTCAGCGCCAGCTGCCCATAGGCAGTGTAGTTGACCTGTCCGTTCTGGAAGCTGTAACGCTGCCAGCCGAACGTGGGTGTCAGGGCGGTGAACACTCCGATATCGAACTGCCAGGACAGATCCGCATCGGCCACCCGTTCCTGGCCGTTGCTCAGGGTGATGAAGGTGCGCAATTCATCATACAGGGTGACGGTCAGCGTGCTGTGGACAGTCTGGTAGCTCGCGGAGGCGGTCGCGCGCTTGCTGAGGTACACCTGGGACTGCAACAGCGAGGGGATCTGGGGAACGGCGAGCGGCGAGACCAGCATCGCCTCCGGATCCCGCCCGAGCAGCTGCTGATTGTAATCGGTGGCCTGCTCGGTATAGCTCAGGGTAGTGGTGAGCAGGGCCGCCATGTGAGTCCAGGAAAGATGATAGCTGCGACCGAAGAAACGGTGTCCGACCAGCATTTTGAAATCATTCAGGGTGTTCGACCATTCAAACCCGGCGTCCCAGAAACTGGCACCGAGTTTCTGCACCGTGCCATTGGGCAGGAAATTGTTCTCGCGGCCCGCATCAGCCAGCAGCCGCGTGTAACCGCTCACTTGCAGCGAGGTGCCGAGCGTGGCCGCGCCGAATTCGATGCCGGGTCCGAAATCCGGATCGAGGCGCTGGTTGTAATAGGTGAGATCCCATCCCAAGGTCATATCCCTGGGGCTGACCAGGGCGAACTGCAGGCTGTTGCTCGTGACATCGGATACGCCGGAGAGCGTGCTCCCGGAGGTGCCGGAGATGCCGTGGTCGTTGTAGGCCACGCGTCCGTGGCCGTAGCGCAGGGTCATCTTGCCGACGCGACCGAAGTCCTGCATCCAATAGGGACTGAGCACGCTGCTGGCCGCGTTGGCGCGGTTGTTGGTGACGAAGAACTGCCCCGAGCCCGCCGGCGCGGCGTTGTTGATGATCTGCTGGCTGTAGAGTGCTGTGCCATCCAGGAAAAAGTGCTCGGGCAACAGCGTCAGCGTGCCCTGGGCGTCGAGATTATGACGATACTGGTTGTTGTTGGGATGCCTGCGGTACAGGAAACCCTGCAGGCTGTAATCCAGCAGCCCGGAGAACCGCGGTGCGCTGTAGGCGGCTTTCAGAAAGGGCTGGATCTCGGTTGTCAGGTCGCTCTGCTGCGGCTGACCGGGCGGGGTGAGCGTGAGATTGCTGGTGTACAGCTCCCCCAAGGTGATGCCCGTCACCACGCCGGGTGTGGCGGGCGTCGGCTGGGGGATGGTTCCCGGCGGGTTCTGCGTGGCCGGCGTCTGATTGCTGCTGCCGTAGCCGCCGGCGGTCGGCGGGGTTGCGGGCGGCGCCTGCGCGATCCCCTGTGCCATCAGCGCGCCGCCGCTCCAGCAGAGCAGCGCGACTACCGGTAAAAATGCCGTCCGTCGTGTTCTTCGGGTGCGCACCACATCAACGATCCTTGTAGTAGCGGCTGTAGTAACTGCCGTAATAGTCCTCACCCGCCAGCAGCTGTGCGCGATTGAGGATGAGACTGATGCCTTTGGCTTTATCCAGCGTCTGGATGGCGGCCTTGACGGTCTGCTGCGGAGTGCTGCTGGCGGCGACCACCAGAATGATCTGGCCCATATGCGTGCCGAGGGCCTGGGCTTCGGAGGTGGCAAGCAACGGCGGTGAGTCGAACAACAGCAGCCGCCGCTGATTGCGGCCGCTGAAATCCTGCAGCACGCGTTCCATGCGCTGACTGCCGAAGAGTTCGGCAGCCAGCGGGTTGCGCTGTCCCACCGGCACCAGCATCAGGCCGGGCAAGTCGGTATGCACGATCACGTCTTCCGGGCGGCGCTGCTCGTCTGTCAGCACATCCATCAGTCCCGCGTGGCGTTCCAGCTTGAAGAGCCGGGTAAGGTCGCACTTCGGAATGTCCCCATCCACCAGCAGCACTTCGAAATCCTTCTCCTTGGCGAGACTCAGGGCAAGGTTGAGAGCCGTGAAGGTCTTGCCTTCGCCGGGCACGGCACTGGCAATCATGATCCGATGCCCGTTTTCCACCGGCCTGGTGCCCTTGCCAGCAGCCGTGGCAAGCAGCGGGCGCTTGATGCGCCGCAGTTCATCGGCAAGCCGGGCGGCCGCATCGCCGCCAGGCATCACGCCGACACGCTTGAGCGCCATAAGGTCCACATGCCATAGCGGGGTTTCCTCCGCCGGGGCCTGGGGTGCCCGGGCCCAATCCTGCAAGCGCTTCACGTTGGGAGTCACGGCAACATGCGGAACCGTCTGATCGGACGCTGACACCGCCTCCGGTGCCGACGGGTCTTCGGACTGGAGGGTCTTGAGCTTTTCTGCGGCTTTTTCAATGATGCTCATGTCACACCCATCACGAAGATGTGCTGTACCAGGCCGGTGATCCGGGCCTGGAAGAAAAACCCGGTGGCGACCACCACCAGCAACAGACCCAGCATGCTGCCGAAGACGATGATTCCCCGGCGGTGCGACAACAGCTGCTCGGGCGACCAGACCTTGCTCAAAGCGCCAAGCACGGGATATTCGGTGATCTCCTTCATGCTCTTCAGATTCATGAAGACCGGCCGGATCTGGTGCAGGAAAAACGCAAAGCCGCCCCCCAGGGCCAGCGCCATCACCAATACGACCGCCAGCAGCAGACTGCGCTTCGGACTCACCGGCAGCACCGGCACGATGGGCGGGTCTATCAGTCGGAACTTGAGATTGTTGCCGCTATGCGAGGCGTCCTGGGACATATTGGCGGTGTCCAGGCGCGCCAGCAGTTCATCGTATTTTTTCCGCGTGACATCATAGTTGCGGGTCAGCTGCTGCAGGTTGGCTTGCACGTCGGTGATCCGGTCAACCTTGCCCTTGAGGCCCTTTATCATCCGTTTTTGCAAGTCAAGCTGGGTTTTCAAGGTCCCAATATTCACCTGAGCTGTGTACAAGGATTTCTGCATGTCCTGGTAGACCGGGTTGTCCGATGCGACGCCGATCGTTGACGACCCGGACTGTTGCTTTTGCAGGGCTGAACGCTGCGTCAGCAGCTGCGCGATCATGCCCTTGAGGGCGACCACATCGGGGTATTCATCGGTGTACCGCAGCAGAAGATCGTTGAGCTTCTGCTGGTAAACGGCGATCTGCTGGTCGAGCTGCTGTACGCGGGGATCTATCCCGGCCGACGCGGTGTTGGTCTCCATGGCACGCATCTGCTGCTCAATCGTTGCGCGATTGGCTTCTGCGGTATCGAGTGCGTTTTGCAGATTCTGCTGCTGCGATTCGGCATTCTGCAATCGCGTGAAATAGTCGTTGCCGCCCTGAGTCGGGATAAATCCCACGTTGGACTT
>JAGWNO010000050.1 GCA_028871235.1 Gammaproteobacteria bacterium | reverse complement strand
AAAAACCATAGCAGGCAAGATCATGACATATGATCTGGCACGGCTGCGGGAGGCCATCCGTGTATCCAAGCGCGATATCGCCGCTCGCCGCAACGTGGAGGAGAAGATGCAGAAACTCATGCCGGGCGCCACCTTGGTGGGTTGCTCGGGTTTCGGCGACGCGATCATCGCCCACATGGATTGAAGGCCGTCTTCAGAATTTGTAAGCACTCTGTGCAAGGCGGATAATTTGCCGTATCGTTAGCCCTGCGCAGCCTGGTTGGCGGGGGGAATGGGGGTGGCATGATTCGCGTCCTGCTGGTGGACGACCACAAGCTAATGCGTACCGGTATGCGGTTGATCCTTGAGGATACGCCTGATGTGCGCATCGCAGGTGAAGCCGGTTCCGGCGAGGAGGCCATCGAACAGAGCGCGGTGCTCAAGCCTGACGTGGTGCTCATGGATCTGAGCATGCCGGGCATCGGTGGTCTGGAGGCCACCCGCAAACTGCTGTCCCGGGATCCCTCCCTGAAAGTCGTCATCGTCTCAGTGCACACCACCGAGCCCTACCCGTTGCGGCTGCTGGAAGCCGGCGCTCATGGCTACCTTACCAAAGACTGCGCCGCCGATGAGATCGTTACCGCCATCAGGCGTGTGAACGCGGGTGATCGCTACATCACCGCTGCCATCGCCCAGCAGCTGGCATTGTCGGCAGTGGCCGGCAACACCGCTTCACCGTTTGCGCAGTTGTCGCAGCGGGAAACCCAGGTAATGCTGATGATAACCGGCGGCCAGTCGTTGCAGACAATTTCCGACAAGCTGCACCTGAGTCCCAAGACTGTCAGCACTTACCGCGGCCGGCTGTTTCAGAAACTGGGCGTGAGCAACGACGTGGAGCTTACACGGCTGGCATTGCGCTACGGTCTCATTGCCGAGAAAAGCGGCAACTTCGTTTGAAGCGATCGTCTCCCGTACCCGGCCACACCTGCCGCTGAATATTTGCCTATGGACACCTGTTGCTTTGATCTCCGCTGCATCCGTTGTCCGCGGTTGTCCGGATTTCTGGCTGAAGTGCGCAAGGAATACCCCGGCTATCATGCCAGGCCGGTGCCGCCCTTCGGTGATCCACAGGCGCGTCTGCTGATTGTCGGACTTGCGCCCGGCATGCACGGTGCCAATGCCACCGGTCGGCCTTTCACCGGCGATCACGCTGGTATTCTGCTGTATAAGACACTGCACAAGTTCGGATTCGCCAGTGCGCCGGAGTCCACAGCGGCAAATGATCGCCTGCGACTGCGCGGTTGCCGCATCACCAATGCGGTGAAATGCCTGCCGCCGGAAAACAAACCCGACAGTACGGAAATCGTCAATTGCAACAGCTTTTTGCGTGCTGAATTGCAGCGTTTACCGCGCCGGGCGGTGATACTGGTGCTGGGACGTGTCGCCCATCATGCCGTGCGGCGGGCGTTGGAACTGAAATCACGGTTCTTCGTTTTCAGACACGGTGCCGAATACAGGCTCGACAGCGGCGGCACACTGCTGGATTCCTATCATTGCAGCCGCTACAACACCCAGACACGGCGTCTGACCGCCGCCATGTTCGAGGCAATCATCCAGCGAGCACAGGAACTGGTGAAGGTTCAGGGGTAGAGGGGATGGCAGTGGAATCCACAGATCCTTTCGATAGTGCACGCTTTCTGCAGAACCTCACCAGCGCACCGGGCGTCTACTGCATGCTGGACGCCCGTGGCGAACCGCTGTACGTTGGCAAGGCCGGCAACCTCAAGAAGCGCCTGGCCAGTTATTTCCGTAGCGGCAGCCAGTCGCCCAAGACCCGGGCGATGTTGAACCAGATGGTATCGGTCGAGGTGACGGTAACCCATAACGAGACAGAAGCACTGCTGCTGGAGAATAATCTCATCAAGAAGCACCGGCCGCACTATAACGTGGTGCTGCGGGATGACAAGAGCTACCCTTATATCCGCCTGACCGAGGAGCATGCCTACCCACGCCTCACCATCTATCGTGGCCGGCGCCGGGAGGCAGGCCGCTATTTCGGACCATTTCCCAGCGCCCATGCAGCGCGCGAGACCGTCAATCTGTTGCAGAAACTGTTCCAGCTGCGCCAGTGCAACGATGTATTTTTCAGGAACCGAAGCCGCCCATGCCTGCAGTACCAGATAAAACGCTGCTCGGCGCCTTGCGTGGACTATATCAGCCAGCAGGACTATGCACACGATGTGGCCAACGCGGTGCTGTTTCTGGAGGGCCGGAGCCGAGCGGTGATTAACGCCATGATACGCCGCATGGAAGGCGCCGCCAGCAAGCGTGATTATGAACTGGCGGCCCGTTATCGCGACCAGATCACCAGTCTGCGCAGGGTCAGTGAACATCAATATATAAGTGGCGACAACGGCGAGTACGACGTGGTGGCGGTGACCGGGCGCGCCGGGCTGCACTGCGTCGCGGTGATGATGGTGCGAGGTGGCCGCAACCTCGGCTGCCGCACGTTCTTCCCCAAGGTCACTGGTGAGACCGGCACACTGGAAGTGCTGGCGGCGTTCCTGCCGCAGTATTACCTGGACCGGGATGCGCCCAAGTTGATCCTGTCAGCCGCGGCAGTGGATGACGAAATGTTGTTGCAGACGACGCTGGCGGAGCAATGCGGAAGGCGTGTAAGCATCCGCCACCCGACACGGGGCGAGGGCAAGAGGTTGCTGGAACTGACCTTGGCCAATGCCGAACAAGCGCTGCGCATGCGACTGGCCATGGATGCTGGAATGCGGCAACGTTTCGAAGCGCTGCAGGAGGCGTTGGATATGGAACAATTGCCCACCCGGCTCGAATGTTTCGATATCAGTCACACCATGGGCGAGGATACGGTAGCGGCGTGCGTGGTATTCGATGAGCAAGGCCCCCTTAAGAGCGATTACCGGCGTTTCAACATCGAGAATATCACCGCGGGCGACGACTATGCGGCCATGCGGCAGGTGCTGTCACGGCGTTACACGCGTATCAAGCGTGGTGAAGGGCGGGTGCCGGATGTGCTGTGTATCGACGGCGGCAAGGGCCAACTGCATGCAGCGGAAAAAATACTGGAGGAGTTGCAGGTGGAAGATGTGACACTGGTGGGTGTCGCCAAGGGGCCGTCCCGCAGACCGGGCCTGGAACAGCTTTTCTTGTCCGGGCGCAACCACCCACTTATACTTCCGGGAAATTCACCGGCCCTGCACCTGATACAACATATCCGCGATGAGGCCCACCGTTTTGCCGTCACCGGCCATCGGCAGAGGCGGGGGCAGGCCCGGCACAAGTCGCCATTTGAGGAAATCGCCGGTCTCGGACCCAAGCGCCGGCATGTTCTTCTCAAACAATTTGGCGGCCTGCAGGGCGTGGCGCGTGCCGGCGTGGAGGATCTGGCCGGCGTGCACGGCATCAGCCACGAACTGGCGGAGCGTATCTATGATCTATTCCATAGGGACGGCTGAGCGCTGCGCATGAAATTCAACCTGCCGAACCTGCTGACCCTGCTGCGTATTCTGCTTATTCCGGTGATTGTGGTGGTGTTCTTCCTGCCGTTCATCTGGGCACCGCAGGTCAGCGCGCTGATTTTCGCACTCGCCGGCATTACCGACTGGCTGGACGGCTATCTGGCGCGCCGCTGGAATGAAACATCGCGTTTTGGTGCATTCCTGGATCCGGTGGCGGACAAACTCATGGTGGTGGTGGCGCTGGTCCTGATCCTGCAGGCCGACCCGCGCTTGGCGCTCGCCATCCCGGTGATGATCATCATCGGCCGCGAGATAGCCATCTCGGCCTTGCGCGAATGGATGGCGGAACTGGGGGCGAGCAAGCATGTGGCGGTGACCTGGCTCGGCAAATTCAAGACCCTGGTGCAGATGGTCGCCATCGTTATGCTGCTGTATCGCTATCCGCTGCCAGCGCTGCCTGTCTATGACATCGGCGTGGTGCTGCTGCTGGTGGCGGCGGCGCTGACGCTGTGGTCCATGTGCCTGTACCTGCTTGCCGCTTGGCCGTTGCTGCGCCGCGAACCTTGACAGGGAACGGGCGGTCCCTACAATATCGCCCGCTCAGGCGGGAATAGCTCAGTTGGTAGAGCGCAACCTTGCCAAGGTTGAGGTCGCGAGTTCGAGCCTCGTTTCCCGCTCCAGTTTCTCTGTGCAGACCCCGGCGGGCCAAGCCGGGGTTTTTTATTGCGTCCGTCGTATGGACAAAGTCGGGCCTGAAATGCAGCGCCCGTTTGTGGTAAATTCCCCGGGTTTTTTACACATCGGGTGGGCTAGGTGGCAGAGTGGTCATGCAGCGGCCTGCAAAGCCGTGTACGCCGGTTCGATTCCGACCCTAGCCTCCAGTTTCGATATGCTTGCCAGGCCCGGGTGGCGGAACAGGTAGACGCAGGGGACTTAAAATCCCCTAGCCGGCAACGGCTGTGCCGGTTCGAGTCCGGCTCCGGGCACCATATGTCGCAAGCATGACAGCGTCTGCCACGGTCCCGCTCTCGCTTTCCGTGCAACAGCTGGAAATCTGGCGCGGTGACCGGTGTCTGTGCCGTGACCTGACTTTCCAGCTGGCCGCGGGCGCAGCGATCCACGTGCAGGGACCCAACGGCTGCGGCAAGACTACTCTCATACGGGTGCTGACCGGGCTAGGCCGTGCCGATGACGGCGAAGTGCGCTGGTGCGGATACCTCCGGGAGGAAGATAAGGCGGATTATCGCGCGGCGATCGCCTATGTGGGCCACGGCAATGGCGTAAAACTGGGCCTCACACCGCGGGAAAATATAGAGGTGGCAATCGCGCTGCTGGCGCAGTCCACGCCGGTGGCAGTGGACCCGGTACTGGTACGCGTGGGACTCGAACGCCAAGCGGATCTGCCCTGCGGCATGCTCTCCATGGGCCAGCGGCGGCGCACCGCGCTGGCCCGGTTATTGCTCGGATATGTGCCCCTGTGGTTTCTGGATGAACCGCTCACCAGTCTGGATACGGCCGGCGTGAGCTTGATCACCGGCATGCTCAAACAGCATCTGGCCGGCGGCGGACTGGCGGTATTTGCCAGTCATCAGCCGCTCGATCTGCGGCCGTTTCCGGTGCAGTCACTGATACTGGGTGCCGCCGCATGAAACTGGCGGCCCTGGTGCGACGGGATCTGCTGCTGGCCTATCGACGCCGCGGCGATGTGGCGACGCCCGTCATCTTCTTCGTGATGGTGACGGCATTGTTTCCGCTGGCGCTGAGTCCGGAACCGGCGCTGCTGCGCACGCTGGCGCCGGGGGTGATCTGGGTGGCGGCACTGCTGGCAGGCTTGATCGGGCAGGGCAGTTTGTTCAAGAGTGATTATGAAGATGGCACCCTGGAACAGCTGTTGCTCAGTCCCGTGTCTCTGGAGCTGGTGGCGCTGCTGCGGGTCCTTACCCACTGGCTGGTGACCGGCTTGCCACTGGTGATACTGTCGCCGCTCATGGCCATGCTGCTGTTCTACCCGGCGAGCGCTATGGGTATGCTGATAGCGAGTCTGCTGTTGGGGACACCGGTGTTGAGCCTGCTCGGTGCGGTGGGCGCGGCACTCACGGTGGGATTGCGGCGCAGCGGCCTGCTGCTGCCGATCCTGATCCTGCCGCTCACGGTACCAGTGCTGATCTTCGGCGCCCGCGCCACGGCATTGGCGTCACAAGGCGAGCCGGTAGCCGCGCCCCTGTATCTGCTGGCTGCCATGCTGGTACTGGCGCTCACGCTGGCACCGTTTGCCATCGCCGCGGGTCTGCGGGTGAGTCTGGAATCATGAGGAAACCCGGCATGTTTACCTGGTTCCATAAACTGGCTTCACCCCCGTACTTCTATCTCCTGGCCGAGCGGCTCGTTCCCTGGTTTGCGTGGGCAAGCCTGCTCATAATCCTTGCGGGACTGTATGGCGGACTGTGGCTCGCGCCGCCTGACTACCAGCAGGGTGACGGCTTCCGCATCATATATATCCATGTGCCGAGCGCCTGGATGTCCATGTTCGCGTACGCCGTGATGGCGGTGGCGGCGGCCATCGGACTCATCTGGCGCATGAAGCTCGCCCACGCAGTATCGGCGGCTGCCGCACCGCTGGGTGCATCCTTCGCCTTCCTCGCGCTGGTTACCGGTTCCCTGTGGGGCAAGCCCATGTGGGGCACATACTGGGTGTGGGACGCACGCCTCACTTCGGAGTTGATCCTGCTGTTCCTGTATGTCGGCTACATCGCGCTCAATCAGGCATTCGAGGATCAGCGCACTGGCGACCGCGCCAGCGCCATTCTGACGCTGGTGGGCAGCGTCAATCTCCCCATCATCCATTATTCGGTACAATGGTGGAACACACTGCACCAGGGTCCGACCGTGTTCGTCGGCACGGGTTCGGACATCGCGCCCGGCATGCTCGTACCGCTGCTGGTGATGATCGCCGGCTTCATGCTGTACTTCGCCGCCTTTGTCATGAAACGCATCCAGGTGGAAGTGCTGCGACGCGAGCGCAATACCAACTGGGTGCAGGAGTTGATCGACAAACCATGAAATCCTGGCACGAATTTATCAGCATGGGCGGATATGCCGCATTCGTTTGGCCGGCTTATGGGATCGCGCTGGTAGTGCTGGCGGTCAACGCGCTGCTGCCGGGCCGGCGGCAACGGCAACTTTTGCGGGAACTGCGGCAGCGTGCGCCGCGCCCGGGGCAGACGCCATGACACCGGCGCGGCGCCGGCGGTTGATCATGGTGATGGTGATCGTCGCCGGCGTGGCGATTGCCACTACGCTCGGTCTCAGGGCTTTTCAGCGCAACCTGCTGTATTACTTCACGCCTTCACAGGTGGCGGCGGGGGATGCGCACCCGGGCCAGCGTTTCCGCATGGGCGGACTGGTGGCACTCGGCAGCGTACAGCGTGCTCCAGGCAGCATGACCGTGCGGTTTACCCTCACCGATATGCAACACTCGGTGCCGGTGGTGTACACCGGCATCCTGCCGGACCTGTTTCGCGAGGGACAAGGCATCGTGGTTCACGGCAGGCTTGACAAGGGCGGTCTGTTCACCGCCGACCAGGTGCTGGCGAAGCACGATTCAAAATATATGCCGCCGGAAGTGGCGGCCGCCATACAGAAAGCCATGCAAGCACAACAAGACGCGGTCAAAGCCAAAGGCGCGTCATGATCCCGGAGCTGGGTCATGTGGCGCTGGTGATCGCGCTGTGCCTGGCTGTGGCGCAGAGCTTCTTCGGTCTGGTGGGGGCGCAACGCGGCCACAGTGTGTGGATGAGCGCCGTGCGCCCGGCAGCCGTCGCCCAGGCAGGGTTCGTTGGCGTCGCCTTCGCGGCGCTGGTGCATGCCTTCCTGACCAGTGATTTCTCCGTGCTCTATGTGGCGGAAAACTCCAATACGGCGTTGCCCTGGCCCTACAAAATCACGGCCCTGTGGGGAGCCCATGAAGGTTCCTTGCTGTTATGGATATTCGTGTTGGCCATCTGGACACTGGCGGTAACGCGTTTCAGCCGGCACCTGCCGCAGGAGTTCATCAGTCGGGTGCTGGGCGTGCTGGGGCTTATCAGCATCGGCTTTCTGCTGTTCCTGCTCACCACCTCCGATCCGTTCACACGGCTGCTGCCGCCGGCGGCACAGGGCAGGGATCTGAATCCCATCCTGCAGGACCCTGCCATGGCCATCCATCCACCGATGCTGTACATGGGCTATGTGGGTTTCTCCGTGGCCTTTGCCTTCGCGGTGGCGGCGCTGCTGGGCGGCCGCATGGACGGTGTGTGGGCACGCTGGTCGCGGCCCTGGACCACGGTGGCATGGTTATTCCTGACATTCGGCATCACCCTTGGCAGCTGGTGGGCCTATTACGAGCTGGGCTGGGGCGGGTGGTGGTTCTGGGATCCGGTGGAGAACGCCTCCTTCATGCCGTGGCTGGTGGGTACGGCGTTGATGCATTCGCTGGCGGTGACGGAGAAGCGCGGTGCGTTCAAGAGCTGGACCGCGCTGCTGGCCATCGCCGCCTTTTCCCTGAGCCTGCTGGGGACATTCTTGGTGCGTTCCGGCGTACTCATATCGGTGCATGCTTTCGCCACCGACCCGAGGCGCGGCGTGTTCATCCTCGCCATGATCGGCGTGTTCGTGGGCGCGGCCCTGACGCTGTATGCCTGGCGTTCTCCCAAGCTGGCGCCCGGCGGCGGCTTCCAGCCATTCTCCCGCGAGACCTTGCTGCTGTTCAATAACATCTTTCTGGTGGTGGCGGCCGCGGCGGTGTTATTGGGTACGCTCTATCCACTGGTGCTGGCCGCGCTCAATCTGGGCCAGTTGTCGGTCGGGCCGCCGTATTTTGATGCGGTGTTCGTCCCTATCATGATCCCGTTCTTTGTGATGATCGGCATCGGACCGTACGTGCGCTGGAAGCGCGGCAGCGCCGTGGACACCACCCGCAAACTGCGCGGCGCCGCACTGCTGGCGCTGGCGGCCGGCGTCGTGGCCATTATCATGGTGAGCGCGCAATCGGATCTCATCGCCGTGGCGGGCATGATCCTGGCGGCCTGGGTGCTATGCAGTGCCCTGCAGGAACCGCTGCTGCGCCTGTGGCAGCGGCTGCACGGCCGGCGCATTTCGATGCCGCGAGCGGTGCTGGGCATGAGCATCGCGCACCTGGGCGCGGGCTTGCTGATCCTGGGCGTGACCGTCACCAGCACCATGAGTGTTGCGGAAGACTACGTGGTGTCGCCCGGCGACACGGTCACGGTGCACGGTTATCAGTTCACCTTCGACGGCACGCGCGACGTGTCGGGGCCGAATTACCAGGCGGTGCAGGGGAAGTTCGTGGTTGATCGCGGCGGCAGGCGGGTGACCATCATGCGGCCGGAAAAACGCCAGTTCGCCTCCACCGTGACCACCGAGGCCGCCATCGAGCCGGGCCTGTTCCATGATCTTTATCTGGCACTCGGCAACCCCCTCGGCAACAACGCCTGGAGCGTGCGCATCCAGTACAAGCCGCTGGTGCGTTTCATATGGCTGGGCGGTCTGGTGATGATGCTGGGAGGACTGCTGGCGGTGTCCGATCGGCGCTATCGTCGGCCGCTGCGGGAGGAGGGCGCACCAGTCGATCCGCCGCCCCCGGCTGCCGGCACCCGGTTGCTGCCGGAGACTAACTGATGTGGCGCTATCTGCTGCCCATCGTCGTGCTGGCGGCGCTCATCGGTTTCTTCTGGCGCGGCCTGTATCTCAATCCGCGTATCGTGCCGTCACCCCTCATCGGCAAGCCGGTGCCGGTGTTCTCGCTGCCGCGGCTGCATGACCCGGACAGTGTCTTTACCCAGGAGCAATTCCATGGCCAGGTGGCGTTGCTTAATGTCTGGGCCACATGGTGCGTGGCCTGCCGTGACGAGCACGCAACGCTGCTGCATTTCGCGCAGCAGGGCGTAGTACCGGTATACGGGCTGGATTACAAGGACGATCGCCGGAGTGCTCTCGACTGGCTGGCGAAAGACGGCAATCCTTACGCCGCCGTGGCCTTCGATGCCAGCGGCGACGTGGCTATCAACTGGGGCGTATATGGCGCGCCGGAAACGTTCCTGATCGACAGCCACGGTGTCATCCGTTACAAATACATCGGACCGCTCACGCCCGACATCATCGATAAGGAGCTGCTGCCGCGCATCGCCGCGCTGCGCCGCACCGGCACATGAAGCGTATCGTCCTGCTGCTGTGCTGCGGCCTGTTCCTGTCAACGGCGTTCGCCATCGACAGCCAGCCGCCGTTCGCAGATCCAGCATCGCAGGCGCGATATGAGCACCTTATCCGGCAGTTCCGCTGCCTGGTCTGCCAGGACGAGAGCATCGCCAATTCCGATGCGGATCTGGCCGCCGATTTTCGCCGCCAGATCCATGCCATGGTGGCGGCAGGCCAGACTGACCGGCAGATCAAGCAATACATGGTGAACCGCTACGGCGATTTCGTCCTCTACAACCCGCCGGTGCAGCCCAACACCTGGTTGCTGTGGGGCGGCCCGTTCCTGCTGTTGTTCATCGCCATGATAGTGCTGGTGACTGTTGTCCGGCGACGCGCGCATATGGATAAGGCGGAAGAGGCCGGTCCGTGATATTCATCATACTGACGGTGCTCATGATCCTGCTGGCAGCAGCCAGCGTGACGCTGCCGCTGTGGCGCGCACAACGGCGGCCATGGCTTTCCACCGGGGTAGCCAACCGCGCCGTGCATGCGGCGCGCGTAGAAGAGCTGGAACGGGACCTCGCCGCCGGCCGGCTGGCGCAGGAGGATCATGCCGCCGCGCGCCGTGACCTGGACCAGGAATTACAGGCCAGTCTCGCGGAAGACCGTACGGCGCAACAGCGCGCCGCCCAGGCACGCGGCAGCCGTGTGACGGCGGCGGTGACAGCATTGCTGATGATAACCGCGGTTGTGCTGCTCTACTGGCAGCTGGGCAGCTGGCGGACGGCGGTGGAGGGAGTGCGGTCGGCAAGTATTCCCAAGGTGGAAGAGATGGTGGCGCAGCTTGCCCAGAGGCTGGCCAGCACCGATCAGGATGACTTGCAGGGCTGGATCATGCTGGGCCGCTCCTATGTGGTGATGGGGCGCTACAGCGATGCCGAAGGAGCATTCGCTCGCGCCCGGCAGCTTACTCATGATCAGAACGCGGAAGCACTGGCCGGTTACGCGGAAAGCATGACCCTGCAGGACCCGGGGATGCTCATGACCAAGGCGGCACCGTTATTCGAGCAGGTGCTCAAGCTCCAACCCGGCAATGCGGAAGGTCTCTGGTATGGCGGACTTATCGCCTACGCACGCGGCGACAAATCGCTGGCGGTGCAGCGTTGGCAGGCGCTACTGACGCAGAACCCGCCGGAAAATTTCCGCGCGCTGATCATCGCCCATATCCAGGCGGCGGGCGGCGTGGTGCCGGCAGCCACCGGCGCGGCCGGTGCAGGTGTGACCGTGCAGGTGACGCTGGACCCGGCATTGCGCTCCACGGTGTCGCCGGATGAAGCCTTGTTTGTATTCGCCGAGCCGGCGGGTCAGGGCGGCGGCCCGCCGCTGGCGGTGAGGCGCTTCCAGGTGCGTGACCTCCCTCTGAATGTGATGCTCAGCGATCAGGATGCCATGGTGGCCGGCCGCAAACTTTCGGATTTCAGAAGTGTGAATTTGGTGGCGCGGATTTCCAGGCATGGCACTCCCTTGCCGCAGCCGGGCGATCTCATGGGTGAGGCCCGCTGGCGCGCCGGGGAGAAGTCAACCGTGACAATCCGCATCAGCAGGGTGGTTCCCTAGCCCGTCGGTGCTGCGGACCGCACGTATGCCAGGTCAACCGCCGCCGGCTTAGCTACTTCTTCGGGCTATATTTCTCCACCAGTTTCTGGAACCGCGGTTCGCCCTCCAGCACCTTGAATTCCGCCGCCAGCTGGCCGCAGGTTTCCGGGGCAGTGGCGCATGCCTGCGACAGCAGCTGCACCGCATAGTCTTTCTGTCCCAGCACCGCGTAGAGGATGACCAGCGCTTCCTTGTCGGAGGCGCTCATATTGACGACATCCATGTGCTGCAGGGTCGCCAGCGCTTGATCCCTGAGATCCGGATGCTGCTGCGCTGTGTATACCAGACGCGCCGCGTTTGCCAGCTTGGCCTGTTGCGGGTCATCGATATGCACGCCGCTGAGTATGGCAATGGCACTGCGGTCATCGGCATTGTTGTGGTAAAGACTGGCCAGGTCGAGGCGCGCAAATGTAAGCTGCGGAGCAAGGCCAACGGTCGCCTGATATTCGGTTATGGCATTGGTGTAATCGCCCATGTCTTCATAGGTGACCGCGAGGTTGTAGTGGGCGAGAGCCGAATTGGGGTCCAGGACTGCAGCCTGCTGGTATTGGGCAAGCTGGTCCTGCTGCCTGTTTGCTGGCAAGAGTACGCCGTAGACAATGTGCGCTTCCGCATCATTGGGGTTCAGTTTGAGAGCGCGGCGCAGCTCTTTTTCCGCACGCCGAGGATTTTGTTCCGACATGTAGATATAGCCCAGGGCCACATGCGCCGCCGCCAAATTCGGATTGAGTCGCAACGCCTGTTTCGCCGCCCGTTTTGCTATCGGCATTGATTTTGCCAGGGGCACGTTGGAATATTCGTTACGGATGGCGTAAGCCCATGCCAGTGCCGCATAGGCTTCGGCATAACGGGGGTCAAGCCGGATGGCCCGCTGGAAGTCACTGGTAGCCTCGTCCAGGCTCGCTGCAGTACGGGCATTCGACGCCGCCAGGCCTTTGAGATAGAAATCGTGCGCCCCCGGATTGGTGGTGGCAGCGGCCACCAATGGGCCGTTGCCCGCGAGCTGCAGTTGCAAAGCGCTCACGATGGCCTTGGAAATGTCATCTTGTATTGCAAACACGTCTTTGAAGGTGCGGTCGTAGTGGGATGACCAGAGCTGATAACCGGTGACGGCGCTCACCAGCTCGGCCGAGATGCGCACACGCTCGCCATCGCGCATGATGCTGCCGACCAGCACGTTTGCGACATTCAGGGCCCTGCCCACGTCGGGCACGGTGATTTTTCTGCCGCGATACACCGCCGCCGACTGCCAGGCGATCACGCGTACACCCGGCAGCTTACCCAGGGCATTGG
>JAGWNO010000049.1 GCA_028871235.1 Gammaproteobacteria bacterium | reverse complement strand
CCTGCTCCTGCAGCGCGCGAATGGCGGTCAGCGAGGAGAACACCGCGTACCCATCGTCAGCGCCGCCGCGACCGTAGAGCCGGTCGCCGCGCATCACCGGTTTCCAGGGATCCAGCCCCGCATTCCAGCCGGTGAATTCAGGCTGCTTATCCAGGTGCCCGTAGAGCAGCACGGTATCATCGCCGGTACCGGGCACTTCGATGAACAGCAGCGGCGTGCGGCCTTCAAGGCGCATGATCTCAAGCTGCATGCCCTTCACCGGCTGCTTGCGGCACCAGCCGGCGGCCAGCTGCACGGCCTGCTCCATGTAGCCGTTTTTCTGCCAGTCCCGATCGAAGATTACCGACTTGTTGGGGATACGGATGTAATCCTGGATCGCTGGCAGGATCGATTCGTCCCAGGCGGCGTTTATGCAGCCGCTGGCCTTACGCGTGTCCATCATTGACTCCGGAAAAATGCGGGTTGTGCGCTCATTTTACTCCACGGACGCCAGCGCAGGCAGATCAAAACAGCGACTGGCATTGAGTGTGGTTTCCGCCGCAACCTGGGTAACAGGCCGGTCTGTGCAGGCCGCCACCGTTGCACAAATGTGGGCGAGGTACATGGGTTCATTGCGGCGGGTACGCGGTTTGGGCTGCAGGTCCCGGGGCAGCAGATAGGGCGCGTCGGTTTCGATCAGCAGTTGTTTCACGGGTACCTGCTTAACCAGCTCACGCAGATGTGAGCCGCGGCGTTCATCGCAGATCCAGCCGGTGATGCCGATATGGCAATCGAGCGCCAGATAATCCCGCAGTTCGGTTTCGCTGCCTGTGAAGCAATGCACCGCGGCGGTGCGCAGGCGATGGCGATACTTCCTGAGTATGGCCATGAAATCGGCGTGCGCATCCCGCTGATGCAGGAAGACCGGTTTGCCGGCATCCACGGCGAGTTGCAACTGCAGCTCGAATATGACGCGTTGTGCGGCGGGAGGAGAGAAGTTGCGGAAATAGTCGAGACCGCATTCGCCCACCGCCACCACCTCGTCGTAGCCGAGCAGGTCGCGCAGCCGCGGCCAGGCAGCGTCAGTGACGTCCTTGGCGTGATGGGGATGCACCCCGGCGGTGGCGAACAGCGTCCCTGGGTATTGCCGGCAGAGCTCGCGTGCTGCCTGGCTGGCCTGCGCATCGCTGCCGGTGACGATCATCCACTGCACGCCGGCGGCCCGGGCCCGGGCAATCACTTGCGGGCGGTCGGTATCGAAACTGGCATGCGTCAGGTTGGCGCCGATATCGATGAGTGGCTGTGACATTGAAGCTTGTTGTTGATGTTGGCGCAGGGCAGCGGCGGCATTATATAGCCGCTGACGCCGTGGGCCCCTGGATCGGGTGACAGGCAGCGGGCATGATCAGGCTGGAATGGGTTGCTGCCGGTAGAAGAGCGTGAGTTGCCGATACAGGTCCGGGGACAATTCCAGAAGTGCTGCGGGTTGCTCGAAGAACATTTCACTGGCCACCGCGAAGAATTCCCCCGGGTTCTCGAGTCCGTAGGGATCCATCAACACAGGGTGTCCAGCGCGCCGCGCACGTTCCAGCCGGTGCCAGGCATCCGCGAAGGCCTGCGACCATGCTGGACGGTCCATGCACGCGTGCAGCGGCGGGAAACCATTGGCGGTGCCACTCAGCATGTCGAGCTTGTGCGCCATCTCGTGGATCACCACATTATGTCCCGCCGGCGAGCCGGACTGCATCACCGCCTCCCAGGACAGGATCACCGGACCGCGCTCCCAGGCTTCGCCTTCCAGCACCGCGCGCGTGTGATGCACGACACCGGCCTGGTCCACGTAGTCCCGCTCCGGCGCGAACAATCCCGGATAGACCACCAGAGCATGCCAGCCCCGGTACCAGCCGAGCCCTAGATGCAGGATGGGCAGGCAGGCATGGGCGGCCAGCAAGGCGCGCATGCCGTCATCGAGGGCCAGTCCCTGTACCGGTTCCAGCGCCTTGTCATGCAGGAGCAGGGTCGCCAGGACCCGCAGCCGCGCTTGTTCCGCCGCAGGCAGGCGGCGCGCCGGCGCGCAGTAGGCGAGAGCATAACGCCAGGCCGGCTCGGCGATGGGGTGGCGGGCGAGGATGCGGCGTGTGCGCCAGCGGGTGAAATACCGGATCATCGGTGACTTCGGCAGGGGGCTGGTTCAGGATATGGGGCCGCTTTTGCCGCCGACAACGTCGCTACCGGAATCAATCATGTTTCCATTTGAAACTGGCCGCCCCCAGCGCCAGGAACAGCGCGCTCATGGCGGCCAGCGCCAGCAGGTGGGGAAGGACCTGTAATATACCCGCGCCATCCAGCATCACCGCACGGGCGGCCTCAAGCATCTGCGTCAGCGGCAGCACCTGCGCGGCGTGTTGCAGCCAGGGATAGGTGCCTTCCAGGGAAAACCACACGCCGGACAAAAACATCATCGGCCAGGACAGCAGGTTGAGCAGTCCGCCGGCCAGTTCTTCGCTGGTGACGCGCGCCGCCACCAGCAGGCCCAGCGAGATCATGGAGGTGGCGCCGAGCAGCGCCACCAGCAGCAGCGCTCCATAACTGCCGGCCATGTAGAAACCCACCAGCAGGTCGGTGCCGATATACACGGCGATGGTGATGCTCATGATGAGCATCAGCCGCGAGGCGACCTGCGCGGCGATGAATTCGATGGCCTTCAGGGGCGTGGCATTCAGGCGCTTGAGGAAGCCGTTCTTGCGGTAGCGCACGATGACGTAACCCACGCCGAACAGGCAGGAGAACATCATATTCATGCCGAGTACGCCCGGTACCAGCCAATCCACGTAGCGTATGGGACGACCGCTGACGATCTCGCGACGGTAATGCCGGTCCTTCTCGCCCGTGAGTATCTTCTCAAGGATGTAGCCTTTCGGCGAACTGCCGTTGACCAGGTAGCGCGGCGCGGCAGGATCGCTCAGGTCCAGCAGCATATCCACCTGATTGTGCTCGACCTTGCTGATGGCATCCGGTGCATCGGTCACAGTGAAGAAATCGATGAAACGTGTCTCCAGGAAAGGATTGTGCAGATTCGCCAGGGCCGTGTTGCCGTGCAGCACCGCTACCTTGAACAGCGGCTTGTCACCGCCCGAGAACAGAAACCACATCCCGAGCACGATGAGCACGGGCAAGAGGACGTTCCAAGCGAGCGCCGAACGATCGCGCACGAATTCCAGGTTGCGCGCCTTCAGCACCGACAGCAGACGGCGGATCATGTGCGCATCTCCCGGCCGGTGAGCTCCAGGAACAGGTCTTCCAGGGTGCGCGAGCGGATCTGCAGGCGCGCCAGTGACACCTGCTGCTGCAATAACGTCCGAATGGTGCCGTTCACATCCGCAGTGGATATCTCCACGTAGTCACCGGCATCCATCACCTTTTCGGAAAGCGCGCCGGGAGTGACCTTGAAGTCATCGCGGGGGAGTTGCAGGATCATGTCCCGAAAGTGGCTGGCGAGCAGCGCATCTGGCTTGCCCATGGCGATGATACGACCACGATCCATGATGGCGATGCGGTCGCAGAGCAGATAGGCCTCTTCCATGTAGTGGGTCGTCAGGATTATGGTTTTGTTGCGGGCCTTGATGCTGCGGATGAGTTCCCAGAAATTGCGCCGCGCCTGTGGATCCAGTCCGGTGGTAGGCTCGTCCAGGAACAGCATCAGCGGGTCGTTGACCAATGCCAGTGCCAGCAGCAGGCGCTGACGTTGTCCGCCCGAGAGCTTGCGGGAGTCGCGGTCCAGGTATTCGCCCAGAGTGCAGGTGGCCGCCAGCTCGTCAATATTCAGGCCGCGAGTGTAGAAGCTCCTGAACAGCCGCAGGGTCTCGCGCACGGTGAGGAAATCCTGCAGGGCGGTGGCCTGGAACTGGATGCCCACTTCTGATTTGAAGTGCGGGCCCATGGGTTCGCCCCTGTAGTACACCGCACCCGAGGTGGCCGGCGTGATGCCTTCCATGATCTCCACGGTGGTGGTTTTACCCGCGCCGTTCGGGCCCAACAACCCGAAACATTCACCGGCCTGCACCGAGAAGCTGATATCGGCCACCGCCGTCACGCCGGGGTACTGCTTGATGAGGTGCTTGACCTCGAGGATGCCAGTCATCGGCTGCTGGGGATTCTGTTGAGATGGAGCGGGGCATTATCAGACGACCCGCCTGGACTGTCGAGTCGTGTGACTGGTTTGGCGGCGGTCCTGTTCCTATAAAATGGCGATTTGCCGTCATTACACTTATGGCCACTGCCGGGAGACATCCATGTCCTACGAAATGCTGATACTAGCCATTACCACCTTGCTCTTCATGTTCTCCTGGGTACCGGCGTCCGTGGCCAAATATCACGTCTACGGCCTTCGCTGGCTGGCATCCAACCGCTCCACGGAGGGTCTGCCGCCCATGCCGGAATGGGCACAGCGGGCGATACGCGCACAAGACAATCTCAAGGAAAATTACCCGGGCTTCGCCGTGGCCGTGCTGTTGCTGGCCTTCACCGGCGGCTTCACCCGCGGCACCGCCGCCGCCGCCGCCATTTTCCTGGCGGCCCGGCTGGTGCACCTGCCGGCCTATATCGCCGGCGCCCCCGGGTTGCGCATCTTCAGCTGGGCGGTGGGTTTTGTGGCCATGGTCTACCTGCTGATCATGGCCCTGGCGGCACTGGTATAGCCCGGACCTGTCCAAGCTTAATAGAATGGTCTGAAAGCAACACGGGGCGAGGGGTGTCGGTGGCCGGAAACACGTGCATGCGCGCTGTCCTCGCTGGGCTACTGGCGGGCATGCTGAGCATCATCAGCATACCGGTGTGGGCGGCGCAGGACGTGGTGCTGTTGCTGGACAACTCCGGCAGCATGCGTCTCCATGATCCGCAGCGCCTGGCGCCGAGGGCGGTGATGGATTTCGTCGATAACCGCGGACCGGATACGCGCATCGCCATCATCGACTTTGCCACCCGTCCGCTGGTGTTGATGCCGCTGACGCCTGTCAGTGCCGCGAGCCGCGCGCAGGTACGCGAGGCGCTGAAACACCTGGATTACCGCGGGCAGTGGACCGACACGGCGGCCGCGCTGGAACGCGCACTCTACGAACTTACCACGGACAGCCGCGCCGGCACGCAGAAGTACATCATCCTCATGACCGATGGTTTCGTCGATGTGGGCAGCGCGGCGCGCAATCAGGAAAAGATGCACTGGATCATCCAGTCGCTCATTCCCGAAGCGGTCTCTGATCATGTGCGTATCTTCGGCATCGCTTTCAGCGACGAGGCGGATTTCGAACTGCTGCAGACGCTGGCGGAAAAGACCGGAGCGGTATATTTCCGTGCATTCCAGGATCGCGATCTGACCGGGGTGTTCCAGCGTATCAGCGCCGCCCTGGTAAACGCCAAGCTGATGCCGCTGCTGCCGGCGAGCGGTGCAGCCTCTCCGCCGCCACCGTCGGGTTCCGTGCAACCGCTGCAGTTCAACACTCCCCTCACCAGTCCTGCGCCACCGGCCAGCGAGACAGTACATACAGGCTGGCTTTGGGCCGTCGCGTTGCTCGTGCTGGTGGCTGCGGGCATCGGATTATATCTGGCACGCAATAGGCGCAGCGTGAAAGCGCCACGGAAGTTTTTCTCATCAGAAACGCAGTTTCACGAGGGACCACAGGCGGCTTTGTATGACATCAGTAACCCCAACGATATCAAACGTTATGAATTGGCGGAACTCTCCACCATGATCGGTCGCGTGGCCGGCTACGATCCGGAAGTGCAGTACGTGCTGGTTGACGAACGCACCGTAGGGCGTTGTCACGCGGTGATTGAACGGCGCGGACACTCCTTCTGGATAACCGATCAGGGCAGCATCAATGGCACGTTTGTGAATGGCGGACGTGTTACCGCTGACAGGGCGCTCAAACACGGCGACATTATCGCCGTGCACCGCCATGAATTTGAATTTGTCATCCCGGAACTGTTTGAGTCAGAAGCAACAGTGCTGGGAGCCCGTGAGAAAGTGGATGATTATGCCGAAGAATCCGAAGTCTGAGTACGCGGGTTCATGACTGGGGTATTTTGCCGATAGACGGAGTATCACGTGCCTGATTCCATGGCATATCATTGGCGTCGCAGTCCACGTGCCAAGCAGTTGCAGGTGCGCATCACACCCTGGCAGGGCATTGAGGTGGTCATCCCGCGGCATTACAGCAAACGCCGGGTACGCGCGTTCCTTGCCAGCCAGCAGAACTGGATACGCGCCACCTGGCAGCGCATGAAATCGCAGATTGTCGATGCCGAGTGCACTCTGCCGGCAGCGCTGGATTTGCGTGCTATCGGGGAGTATTGGCGGATAAATTACCAGCGTTGCGGCAGTATCCGTAAGCACGCGGCAGCGGATGCGCAGACCGGGATATTGACGGTATATGCCGATCCGTCGAGCGAATCCGGTTGCCGGCGGGCATTACGCGGCTGGCTGACGCGCCGGGCCCGCGAATCCCTGGGAATGCAGGCTGCACAGCTCGGCCAGGTGCTGGGTTGCGGTTACCGGCGGTTGCAGATTCGCGGCCAGAAAAGCCGCTGGGGCAGCTGTTCTTCCAATAAGACCCTGAGTCTTAATTACAAACTGCTGTTCCTGGAGCCGGAACTGGTACGCTATCTGCTGGTGCATGAACTGATGCATTTGCGTGTGCTGGATCATTCACAGCGATTCTGGAAGCTGGTGGCGACGCATGAACCGGGCTGGCGTCAGCTGGACGAGGATCTGGGCGAGGCCTGGCGCGATGTGCCCGCCTGGGTGGAGATACCCTAGACCGAGTCGGTTCATTTCCGGTGCATTCTGCTGTGCACCCGTTGTATGCAGGCGAGCACCTCACCCACGGCGGCTGTCAGTTGCACGGCTGGCTTGCCGGCATGCTGTTGCGCTGTGCAGCTGCGATCGGATTGCGTCGCCAGGATTCCATCCTGGAAGCGGGTGGAGGCCATAAACTCATTGGCATTGTGGATGTAATCCTGTTGTTTTTTGTAGAACGCATTCAAAGCGGATACAGCGTCGAGCTCCCGGTTGTTCCAGCTGCTGGCCGCCTGGTTGTACGCCGCCACCGCTGCGGTCAAGGACTGCTGCTCGGCCGCGAGCGCGGTTTTTTCCGCCTTTAACATGTCCATGCCGGTGTTGATGTCCTTGATACCGGCATCGCACTGCCGCAGGTAAGGGGGAGTCCCCGGGTGCGGCTGCTTGGAGTCGCCGGCCGCCAGCCCGGAGTCTTGGTGTTGTGCCGGCGGTGGCGCCGTGAGGCTGCTGCACTTCTGCATATTGTCGGAACGTGCAGCGGCATTCCGGGCATCCGCCGCAGCATTGTAATCCGCTATCCGCTTTTCCAGAGCCGCCTTCCGTATGTCGATGGCCGCGCTGCGGGCCCGCAGCTGCTGCCCCTGCTGAGTCAGCGCGGTCTGTGCGGCGTTGAGGCGTGAGCCCTCGGCTCGCAATTCATCGCCGGCAGCTATGAATTTGACCAGCTCATTGCGGAAGGAATCCTGCCCGGCGGTCACCGACTGCACCTGGCCGGCACCGACCGACAGCGCAGCGAAAATGCTTGCCTGTAACCACTTGCGCATGAGATATCCCCCATATGCTCCGGCATGCCCATGGGTATTCCACAGTCCGGTCCCGCATGCTATCGAGCTTGTCGCTGCTTAACCTCGCCGGCCAGCGCACTGCTGACCACGTATCCCGCCCGCACGCCTGACTTCCAGTCTGCTGTGACACGCGGTGCTGGTGTCTCCATACAGTATGGCCGCCTCCCGGGATAATGCCATATGGAAGATAGCATCCGCATGCGCATCAGGCGAGGGGCAAATCCCGGGATGAGGTCAGTGCCGGAAGTGCGCCAGGTTCCACGGCGGGCAGACGTGCTGGGTTTCGCCATCTGCTGGCGGCAGTGCCGCATCCATGAATATATTGCCGGCGCGTGAGCGGCATCCATCTCGCCGGCCGGTGTAAACCGGCGAGCGAATCCATATTGCTATCCGTCAGCCTGTGGCGCGGGATTATACTGCTGGCATGTTTGACACACTGGTGACAACCCGGATGCTCGCTGAGCATCTTAGCGATCCTGGCTGGGTAATCGTGGATTGCCGTTTCTCCCTGGCGGATGCCGCCGCAGGTGAACGCGCCTATGGGGAAGGCCATATCCCCAGCGCGCGCTATTTTCATCTCGAACGCGATCTCTCCGGCCCGCTCACGCCGTGGAGCGGGCGCCATCCACTGCCGGAACCGGAGAACCTCATGGAAAAACTCGGCCGCATGGGCGTGGGGCAGGGTACCCAGCTGGTGGCTTACGATGATGCTGGCGGTGCATTTGCTGCACGACTCTGGTGGTTGGCGCGCTGGCTCGGACACTCGCAGACGGCGGTGCTGGATGGCGGCTGGAAGCACTGGCAGACGCAAGGCCGGCCGGTATCCGTCGAGTCGCCGGCGGTGACACCGAGGGCATTCAGCGGCCGGCCCGCGTCCGGTCTGTGGCTGACAAGCGACGCCATACTGGATATCGCGCGCGGCCGGGAAACCGCTCGTCTGCTGGATGTCCGTGCCCCGGCGCGCTTCCGCGGCGAAGCGGAACCCATCGATCCGGTGGCGGGGCATGTGCCAGGTGCGGTCAACCTGCCCTATGAGGGGAACGTTACACATGATGGTCGCTTCCACAGTCCGCAAGTGTTGCGCCGACGTTTCGAGCAGGCATTGGGCGGGTGGCCGCCGGCGCAGACGGTATGTATGTGCGGATCCGGAGTGACCGCCTGCCACAGCCTGTTGGCCATGGAGGTGGCCGGGCTCAAGGGCGCCCGCTTGTATGCCGGTTCCTGGAGCGAATGGATACGCGATCCGGTACGACCGGTGGCCACGGGTGCGTGAACCATGGAATTTCAGTCGTGCGGGCGGGTCCTATACTGTATGTGAAAACTCTGAGAACCAGGAGTTAACCATGAAGACTATGATGCGTCATCCCCTGAAACTGATGGCCGGCTTGCTGCTGGCGGCGGTGTGCACCGCGGCGGTGGCCTCGCCGTTCGTGGGTTCCATGAAGGATCCTCATGCCACGTTGTATCTCAACGTGGATCAGACGGCCAGGCAGATTTGGCCGGTGAAAGTATGGGCGGTGGATGGCAAACTGAGCAATCACTCCCATTCGGGCGTGCTGTACATGCATCCCGGCGAGTACACATTGAACGTCAGGGCGGGCAGGGTGAATATCGCGGACGCCCCCGGCTTGCAGCGCAGTGCCAGCTATGGCCAGGACGAGCATGAGATCAAGATAAGCGTGGAGGCCGGCAAGGCCTACTATATCGGCGCCAAGTTCGAGGCTTCGGGCAAATGGCAACCGGTGGTGTGGAAGACCGAAGCTGCTAAATACTGATCGCAGCGGGACTCGATACGCAATCAGAAACCCCGCCGCCGGCGGGGTTGCTGATAGATACCAACCCGAGCTGGATCCGTTGATCTGGAACTGCCAAGGCTAGGCGGCCAATTGACGCAGCACATATTGAAGTATGCCGCCGTTGCGGTAGTAGTCCCGTTCCTTCGGCGTGTCGAGTCTTACCCGTGTCTTGAAGGTGACGGTCCTACCGCCTTCACCCCTGGCTTTTAGCGTCACCTCCCTGGCCTTGCCGCCATCGAGTGCTTCGATGGAATATTCCTCCTTGCCGGTAAGCCCGAGTAGGACAGCATCCTCACCCTGCTGGAACTGCAGTGGCAGCACACCCATGCCGATGAGATTGGAGCGATGTATGCGCTCGAAACTCTTGGCGATGACCGCACGCACACCGAGGAGCAACGTGCCTTTTGCCGCCCAGTCGCGGGAGGAACCAGTGCCGTATTCCTCGCCGGCAATGACGATCAGCGGCACCTTGTCCTGCTGGTATCTGATCGCCGCATCATAGATGGACATCACTTGACTGCTGGGCACGTGCGTGGTCCAGCCGCCCTCGGTGCCCGGTGCCAGCAGGTTGCGCAGACGGATATTGGCGAAGGTGCCGCGCATCATGACCTCATGGTTGCCACGGCGCGCACCATAGGAATTGAAATCCTTGTGCTGCACGCCGTGTTCCAGCAGGTATTTGCCCGCGGGGCTGTCCTGCTTGAAGCTGCCGGCCGGAGAGATGTGATCGGTAGTGACGGAATCACCCAGCAGCGCCAGCACGCGTGCGCCCTGGATATCCTTGACGGATCCCGGTTGCATGCTCATGCCCTCGAAGTAGGGCGGATTTCGCACGTAGGTGGATTTCCCGTCCCACTGGTAGATTTCGTCTGCGGGCACCTTGAGGCTGCGCCAATTCCTGTCGCCGTCGAATACCTGGCCGTAGACTTTTTTGAACATGCCGGAATTGATATTGCCGGCGATGAGGTCTGATATTTCCTTCTGGCTTGGCCATATCTCCTTGAGATAGACCGGCTTGCCATCCTTGCCGGTGCCCAGCGGCTCGTTCAGAAGGTCGATGTTCATGGTACCGGCGAGTGCGTAGGCCACTACCAGTGGTGGCGAGGCGAGGAAATTCATCTTCACTTCCGGATGAATACGGCCTTCGAAGTTGCGGTTGCCGGACAACACCGCGCTCGCTGTCAGGTCACTTTTACGGATGCCTTCGCTGATCTCAGGGCGCAGCGGTCCGGAGTTGCCGATGCAGGTGGTACAGCCGTAACCCACCAGATTGAAACCCAGGGCCGACAGGTCATCCAACAGGTTGGCCTTGTGCAGGTAATCCGTGACGACCTTGGAGCCCGGGGCGAGACTGGTTTTGACCCAGGGTTTGGGTTTCAGGCCCCTGGCGCGCGCCCGGCGTGCCAGCAGACCGGCTCCCAGCATCACCTCTGGATTTGAAGTGTTGGTGCAGCTGGTAATGGCGGCGATGACCACGGCGCCATCTTTCAGAGTGATCATTTGTCCGTCCATGGAAACCGTGGCGGCGCCGGTCGCCCCATCCGTGGCGTGCGCATCCACGCTGGTTGTGCCGCCTTCATCTTCGAAACGGGCTTCCTCACCGATTTTTTGCGCACGCTCGGCCGCCATGCCGGCGATGTGCTTGGCAATCATGCTTTTGGCGGATTTGAGCGGGATGCGGTCCTGAGGGCGCTTGGGGCCGGCAAGGCTTGGTTCGACCTTGGAGAGGTCCAGTTCCACCACGCTGCTGTATTCGGCAGGCGTGTGCTGTGCTTCGTGCCACAGTCCCTGGGCTTTGGCGTAGGTTTCCACCAACCGGATGTGTTCCTCACTGCGGCCGGTCAAGCGCAGGTAATTCAGGGTTTCCTGGTCGATGGGGAAGATGGCGCAGGTGGAACCAAACTCGGGCGACATGTTGCCGAGCGTCGCGCGATTCGCCAGCGGCAGGTTCGACACGCCGGGGCCGAAGTATTCCACGAACTTGCCCACTACGCCCTTCTTGCGCAGCAATTCGGCGATGGTGAGTACCAGATCCGTGGCGGTGGCGCCTTCCGGCAGCGCGCCGGTGAGCCTGACTCCCACGACTTGTGGAATCAGCATGGTACTCGGTTGACCCAGCATGGCCGCTTCCGCCTCGATGCCGCCCACGCCCCAGCCGAGCACGCCCAGGCCGTTCACCATGGTGGTGTGGGAGTCGGTACCCACGAGTGTATCCGGATAGGCCTGCTGCTTGCCATTCACTTTCCGTTCGAATACCACACGGGAGAGATATTCCAGGTTCACTTGGTGGCAGATGCCGGTGTCCGGTGGCACCACCTTGAAATCCTGAAAGGACTTCTGGCCCCAGCGCAGAAATGAGTAGCGCTCTTTGTTGCGCTCGAATTCCATCTCACCGTTCTTGGCAAGAGAGTCGGGATGGCCGTAGAAATCCACCTGCACGGAATGATCGATTACCAGTTCCGCGGGCGAAAGCGGGTTGATCTTCCTGGGATCACCACCGAGCTTCTTCATGGCATCGCGCATGGCGGCCAGATCCACCACCGCCGGCACGCCGGTGAAGTCCTGCATCAGCACCCGCGCCGGGGTGAAGGCGATTTCCTTGTCGGGTTCCGCTTTGGGATCCCATTGGGCCAGCGCCTGGATATCCTCCGCGGTGACGGTGACGCCGTCTTCCAGGCGCAGCAGGCTCTCCAGCAGGATCTTGAGGGAGTACGGCAGGCGTGAAACTTTATATTGTTTTTCCAACGCCTGCAGCCGGAAGATTTCGTAGTGTTTATCGCCGACAGCCAACGTCGCGCGCGATTTGAAGCTGTCTTTCATGACGCCTCCGGTGGGGAAGGGGCCCCGCACGGTGAATGCCGGGGAAATACCTGGCGATGACGCGGGGAATAATGTCAACACGCTTATTATAAAGGAAGGAACCGGCTTAGGCGTAACGACCTGCTTCCTGCAGCAGACGTTTGGCTTCCCGGTGCAGACTCGCACGCATGAAAAGCAGGGCCCAGCGGGAGCCGCCGCACTGGCGCCACAGCACCGCGGCGCGCAGGCCGCCCAGCAGCAGGCTGCGCACCAGATTAATGGTGCGCTGGTTTTGCAGCTGCGCCGAATCGCCGCTGACCATGATGCGTGGCTGGATGGTGCCGGCAGTATGCAGGTAGATGTCGGCTAAGCCGGCGAGCACATTGGCATGGATGGCGCCGAAATGGCGGATCTG
>JAGWNO010000180.1 GCA_028871235.1 Gammaproteobacteria bacterium | reverse complement strand
AGCGCTGCGGAGAATTTCATCCCGATCTCATCCCGCACCGGCCAGAAATACCAGGTGAAAAACACATACACGCCGAAACTAGTGACGAAGCTCAGCAGCGTGGCCAGCGCCGGCCGGCGCACCACCAGGTTCCAGATGAAGGCCGGAAACAGAGCAAACGCGCTGAGCAGCAGGAACTGGAACATGGAATGCGACACCTGCGGTGAAAGCATAACGCAGCCTGAAATGGCGGTCCGGGGCCGAGCATGATAATCGGGGGCACGCCCGATGACACCTGTTCGACCAGCGATCGTGGCACAAGTTCTGGCGGGCAAGCCTGGAATTCCCGGCTGCGGCGCCGCGCCTGCGTCGACGGCCCCGGGCAAGCGTGCTATAAGAGACCCAGGAGTGGTTGGATGGGGAAGGCGCCCCGGGCATGCATATTCTAAATCCAGCGAGGCTCGCCATGCGTAACCTGTTTCGACCCGGTATCAGTTTCGGAGTGTCTGTCCTGCTCACCCTGCTGGCGCTGTCGGCCACGCCGGTGGCCGCCCAAGGCCAGGCGCCGTTCCTGGGCCCGGTGCCCACGCCCGCCTGCCAGCCGGGTGACCGCGCCGAGACAGGCGTGGACGGCCAGCTCACCGCCGCCGAGCGCGCCAGCGGCGCATCCGCCAAAGCCTACAACTGCAACCTGGCCATCGTCGGTCAATACCAGGGCCAGGGCGCAGGCCACCAGCTGCTGTGGTACGGCCATTGCGCCTATGTCACCACCGAAGGTTTCGAGGCCGGGCAGAAAGGCGTGCCGCCTTTGATCCACCCCGGCATCCAGGTGCTGGACGTGTCCAACATGCGCCACCCCAGGTACATGACCCACCTGGACGACCCGGCCAGCCTCTACGACTGGGAGGACGGCTCGGTGAATTCACGGCGCGCGCTCCTGGGCAGTGCCGAGAGCTGGATGGGCGCCGGCCCGCAACCAGCGGTGTCGTTTTACGACCTGTCCGACTGCGCCCACCCCAAGCTGCTCTCCAGCGAACAACTTCCGGATCCGGACTTTGTGGCCCACGCCGGCAACTTCGCCTACGACGGCAAGACCTACTGGGTGGTATCGTTCAACAAGTTCCGGCTGTACGCCATCGACGTGAGCCACCCGCGCCATCCCAAGGAAATCATCGACTGGGACTTTCCCAATGACCAGGCGGGTGGCGCCGGCGCGAGGCAGATCTGCCACCGCATCTCCCTGAACCAGTTCAGCGTGGACGGCCACCCGCCCGGCAGCCTGCTGTTCTGCGGCGTGGTGGGCAGGATGGTCAAGCCCGGCGATTTCACCTCCGGCAATGGCCTGGTGATCTACGACGTAAGCCAGGTGCAGGAGCGCAAGCCCCATCCAGTCATCAAGACCATCAGCTCGCTCTACTGGGTGAACGGCGACATCGGCATCCAGCCGGACCTGGCCTTCATCCACGGCAAACCCTATCTGGGCGTGGGTGACGAGTGCGGCTCCGGCGGCTGCAACTATCCCAAGGCCGCCATGGATGCCTGCGCTGCCGGGCTGCCGCCCAACGGCATGGAACGGCTCATCGACATCAGCGACCTGAAGAATCCCAAGCTGGCCTCGCTGTTGATGCTGGGCGTGGACGACCCCAATAACTGCAAGCTCACGGAAAACGACATCACCTCCACCATGGGCGGCTACGGCTACAGCGACCACGACTGCACCTTCGACAATCCGCGGGACGCCAAACTGCTGGCCTGCTCCGAACACCAGGGCGGCATGCGGGTGTTCGACATCGCCGATCCCTACCATCCCAAGGAAATCGCCTACTTCGTGGGACCGGCCCCCAAGGATCCCAACCAGATCGATGCCGGCTCGCTGTTGAACACCTTCCAGCGGGTGAGCCCGCCTATCAACTTCGCCTGGTCCAAGGCCCACAGCCGCTTCGTGTGGCAGAAGCACCAGCTCTACCTGTGGGTCACCTCCAGCCATGGCGGCTTCTACACCCTTAGGTTCGAAAACATGAAAGCCATCGACAAGCTGCACCCCGAGGCCACCCCCGGCAACGAGGATTACCAGGACTGAGTCCGCAACTCTGTCAAAACAAAAGGCCGCTCTCTTGAGCGGCCTTTTTTTATGATCACATGCTTTCCAGTTGCTCAATCAGATCGTTTTAGCCACGCATCCAGGATTTTCTTCATGCCTGCCGCCTGCGCCAGCCGCCGCAAGCGTCGCTCATCCAGCATGGAGATGTCCACGTCCGCGCGCGGCGGCCAGGTACGGTGGCTGCG
>JAGWNO010000048.1 GCA_028871235.1 Gammaproteobacteria bacterium | reverse complement strand
GCTCGACGATGAAGTCAATGAGCAGGAGCGAGTTGCGCACCACGATGCCTGCCAGCGCGATGACCCCGATCATGGAGGTGGCGGTGAACGGCTGGTGCATGAGCCAGTGGCCCGGGAACACCCCGATCAGGGTGAGCGGGATGGCGCCCATCACCACCAGCGGCATGAAGAACGAGCGGTAGTAACCCACCAGCAGCAAATAGATGAGCAGCAGCGCGCCCATGAAGGCGGTGCCCAGATCCCGGAACACATCCAGCGTGAGGCGCATCTCGCCGAGCCAGAAAAGCTGGTAATGACTGAGGTCGTGGGGCTGGGAGTCGCGGAAGCCCAGGTTGCCGGCACTGAGCGGCACACCGGCCACGTCCTTCATCCCATCCAGCGCCTGCGTCACGCTCACCACGCCGTACACCGGGCTCGAGTGCAGCATGTCGCCGGTGACATACACCACCGGATGCTGGTCGCGGGTGTAGATGGGCTTGTCCTGGATCACTGGCTCGATGCGCGCGATGCTGGAGAGCACCACCGGCTGGCCACGGGCGTTCAGCAGATAGAGGTTCGCGAGCGTCGCACGGTTGTCGCGCGTGGCGGCCGGCAGACGCAGGATGATGTCCTGCGGCTCGCGCGCACCCGGCGCGTGCACGCTGCCCACCGTGACGCCGGCGAAGTAGGCGCGCACGTCCTCCGCCACCGCGGCAGGCGAGAGACCGGCGAGGGTCGCCGCGTCCCGCTCCACCACCACGCGGTAGGCACGCACGTCATGACCGACGGAATCGTCAACGTTGACCATGCCGTAGGTGCGCGGATAGATGTCCCGGCGGATGACCCCGGCGACGCGCCGTTGCACCGCGTAGTCGGGTCCGTACACCGCCGCCATCATCTGCGAACGTACCGGTGGCCCGGGCGGCGTCTCGAGAATCTTGATGCGCGCATCGGGAAACTGCGCGCGCACCGCAGCGAGCGCCACATACAGCTGCTGGGCGATGGCATGCGAGCCCGCGGACCGGTCATGCTTGCTCAGCAGGTTCACACGGATCTGGGCGAAGCTGCCGCCGTGATGCAGCGCATCGCCGCGCACCATGGCGGCGAAATCCTCCGGCGCCGCAGCGCCGAGAAAAGTCTGGTAATCCTTCACGTAGCGGTCGCGGGCGAGCACCTGGCCCACCGCGCCCGCCACCCGCCCGGTTTCCTCCAGCGCGGTACCGGCACGGGTGTCAACCTCCACCAGAAAGGTATCCACGTTGTCGTCGGGCAGCATCTTGAGTTCGACGCCGAGCGCGCTCAGCGGACCGTTAACGCCGCCGGGACGGATGAATTGCCACAGCGGCTGCAGCATCACCAGCAGCAGCAGCGCCGCCACCGCCAGCAGGAACATGCGTCGCCGGCGCCGGGATTGCATGAGTGGCCGGAACAGGCGGATGTACAGCCGGTGCAGCCAGTCCCGGGGCGCGCCACCGCGCTCCTCCAGGCTCGGTCTCATGGCCTCATCCATCACGCCGCGCGCCTTGGTCTTCAGCCAGCGGTACGCCACATAGGGCACCACCGTGTAAGCGATGACGAGCGAGGTGAGCATGGCGATGGGCGCGTTGAAGGGGATGGGCCCCATGAACGGTCCCATCATGCCGGTGACGAAGGCCATGGGGATGAGCGCCAGAATCACCGTGAAGGTGGCGATGATGGTGGGCTTGCCGATCTCGTTGGCGGCCGCCACCACCAGCCGGCCGAAATTGCGCTGCGGGTGATGGTGCAGATGGCGGTGAATGTTCTCGATCACCACGATGCTGTCATCCACCAGCAGACCGAGCGACAGGATCAGGGCGAACAGGGTGATGCGGTTGATGGTCTGGCCTGCCAGCCAGCCGATGCCGAGCACCACGAACAGGATCAGCGGGATCGAGAGCGTCACCACCGAAGCCTCGCGCCAGCCGAGAAACACCAGCAGGATCGCCACCACCGCAAGTATGGAGATGCCGAGGTGTTCCATGAGGGTGTTGACGGCGTCGTTGGCATCGGCACCGTAGTTGCGTGTCACCGTCACAGTCACGCCCTCCGGCAGGGCGATCCTCTTGATGGCCTTGAGACGGGTGAGCACCGCGTCCGCCACGGTCACGCCGTTGCTGCCCTTCTGGCGGGCGATGGCGAGGGTCACGGCCGGCGCGGGCTGGCCCACCGATCGGCCGGCGTCCGCCGCCGGACCGAAGGCAATCAGGGAATGCACCGCGTCGCTCGCGGGGGCGCTCTCGATGCGCGCCACGTCCCGCAGGAACACCGGCCGGCCCCGCCACTCGCCCAGCATGACGCCGCCCACATCATCGGGATTCAGCAGCTCCGCGCTCACCCGCAACGGGGTCTCGCGGTTGTCAGCCACCAGATCGCCCGCATTCACGGCCACGTTGTTGGCGGCCAGGGCCTGGGTGATGCGCTGCAGCGGAATGCGGTAGGCGGCGAGCTTGCCCGGATCCAGCCACACCCGCACCGCCGGCGGCGGCACACCGGCGATCCAGGTCTTGCCCACTCCCGGCACACTGCGCAGCTGCTCCAGCACATGGGCGGCGATCTCGCGCAGACGCAGCGCACTGTACTGCGATGAACTCAGTGTGAGCGTGACCAGCGGCACGTCGTAGAGGCTCACCGACTGCACCAGCGGCGGCTGCGTGCCGGACGGCATGCGGTTCAGATTGCTGTCGAGCTGACTGTAAACCTTGACAAGACTCTTCTGCTCGTCCTCGCCCACTTTGAAGCGCACCGTGACCATGGCCAGATCGTCACGCGCGTAACCGTAGGTATGGTCCACGCCGGGGATGGCTGCCATCAGCGCTTCGAGGGGCCGCACCACCTGGTCGAGCATCTCCCCGGCGTCGCTGCCGGGGCGGCTCACGGAGATATTCACCACCGGCACCACGATGTCCGGATTGTAGGTGCGCGGCGTGAACAGGATCGCCATCACGCCGAAGAGCGTCGCCGCCAGCATGATGAGCGGCGTGAGCTTGGAATGCAGGAACGCTTTGGCAAGCCTGCCGGCGGGGTTCAATGCATGCCGGTCGTGTGCCTCAGCCATGTCCCGGCTCCGCCTGCACCCGGGTGCCGTTGCCCATCTCCGCGCCGGGCGCCGCCACCACCCGCTCGCCGGCAGACAGGCCGGCGAGAATATCGCTGAATCCGCCGCGCGCGGTGCCGGCGCGCACCATGCGGAAATGCGTACGGTTTTTGTCATCCACCACGAACACGCCCGTGAGGCCGGCGCGCTCTATCACCGCCGTATCCGGCACCGTGAGCGCGGCATGACTACCCACCACAAAACTCACGCTGGCGTAAGCGCCGCTGTTCACGGCGGCGCCCGGCGGCAGCGCCAGCTTGACGAGATGGGTGTGGGTGACGGGATCGGCGGCAGTGACCCGTTCGATCACCGTGCCGCTCAAGTTGTGGCCGTCAATGTCCACTTCAGCCCGCTCGCCTGGTTTGATTTCGCGCAACATCTCGCCGCTTACCCGGGTCTCCACCTGCGGCCTGCCGCCGTCCAGCACTATGAGGGAAGCGCCGGGCGCGGCGAAATCACCGCTGCGCACATTCTTCGCCGCCACCACGCCGGCAAATGGCGCACGCAACTCGGCGTAGCCGAGGGCGGCGCGGGCGGAGGCAAGCATTGCATCCGCCGCTTGTGCCGCCACAACGGTGGTGGCATGGCGATGTTGCACCTCCTCGAATTCCCGGGGCGAAACCGCGTGCTCGGCATACAGCGCCTGATAGCGCTTGAAATCGCGTGCCGCCTGCTGCGCCGCGGCGCGCGCGGCCGCATCCCGGGCCTGCGCTTGTGCCAGTGCCGCACGCCCAGCGGCGGGATCCACGTCCACGAGCCGCGCACCGCGCGCCACCTGCTGACCGGCGCTCACGTACACGCGCGTCACGCGTCCGCCGGCGCTGGATGCAAGCTCCGCGTGCTCGCTGCCGATGACTACGCCCGGCACGCTCACGCTCTGTGCGCGCGCCGCGGCAGTGACTGTGATTACCGTCGCACGCACCACCGCACCTGGAGCGGATTCGCCCGAGCGACTGTGGGAACAGGCGGCAAGCAGCGCCAGTGCGGGGCCGACCATAAAGAACGCTGGGGCTTTCATGTCAGTTACCTTGATTCTTTGCAGTGCCTGCATCGGCAGACGGTGATGTGGCGGAGGTCGCATCCAGTTCATTGGTCAACAAACGCAGGCGCGCCCGCGCGAGCAGCGCCGCGTAGTGAGCCTGCACGCGCCCGGCGCGGGCCTCATCGAGGCGCGCCTGACCATCCAGGAGCTGGGCAAGTGTGGTGAGTCCCTGCGCGTAGCGCAGACTGAGAAGATGCGCCGCCTGTGTGGCCTGTTCGGCGATCAGGTCGCTGGCCTGCGCCTGCAGGGCGGCGGTCTCAGCACCGCGGAATGTCCGGTCCACGGCGAGACGGATATCGTCGGCCGTCGCCTGGTATTGGGCGGCGACACGGCGCTGTTCCGCCGCGGCGCGCTGCAACGCGCCGTACTGGGCTCCGGAATTGAATATCTGCCAGGAAAACAGCGCCATGAGGGTATTGGACGGCGCCCGCAGTGCCAGGCTGTCGGCGTTCCAGTCGTGACGCAGCACCAGATTCACCTGCGGCCAATAGGCGGCGCGCGCGGCTCCGGTGGCAGCTTCGCCCGCCGCCTCCCGCGAACCCATGGCGAGCAGCTGCGGGTTATGGGCCAGCGCCCGCTCTTCCAGCGTGAGCAAGCTGCCGGCGGGTGCCGGCATTTCAACCGCGGGTCCCGGAACGAGAGCGCTGTCAGGCCGGCCGATGAACAGACGGAACGCATCCAGCTGATTCAGCGCTTCGGCCTCGGTCGCGGACAGCGCCGCCCGTGCTGATTCCTCATGGGCTTTGGCCAGCAGCACATCACTCTCGATGACGATGCCCTGCCGGTAGAGGGAGGCGGCCGTGCCGGTATAGGCCTGGGCCGCCGCCAGGGCTTGGCGCGCTGCAGTGACCAATTCCCGGGTGGCGCCCACGCCGGCATAGGCCTGCAACACGTCATAAATGAGACCCGCCCGGGCCGCTGCATCGCCCTGCTGGGCGGCGGTCAGCAGGGCGCGTGACTGCCTTATATGCGCCAGATCCGCACCGCCCACGAACAGGGGAACGCTCAACACCACCCCAGTGTCGTAGTTGCTGGCATACCCGGGTACATTGAGCGCCGCCGGGGTGGTGTTCAGCGAAGCGGGGCCGGTGTACTCACCCAGGCCAAAATCCGCAAAGCTGGCGCCGCGCTCGGCCAGGCGATAGCCGAATACGTTCAGGGGATTGTTACTGCGGGCGGCATTGAGTTCGAGACTGAGCTGAGGCAGTGCCCGGCCGCGGGCCTCCGTCACCCCTGCGCGGGCAGACTGCACCTGGGCGGCGCTGGCCAGGGCGCGCGGGTTGGCTGTAAGCGCGAGCTGCACGGCCTGCTGGAAATTGACGGTCTCGGGAACAGCAGCCCGGGCGGTAACCCCCGCCGAAACCAGCATGACGGCACCGATCCAGCGGGACAGCCACTGCCTCGCCGGGAGCCGGCATGGGATTGACCCTAAGTACATCGATTTGACCTCGCCTGGAATATAATCTATCATTCAACAGACTTATTGAATATAAACGAGAGCGTCAGTCCATGTCAACACGGGAAATACGCCAGACCCTCTTCGCCCAGTTCGCGGTGGTGGCCGACGCCCTGGCACACAGCTCGCGCCTTGCGCTGCTGGAACTGCTGGCACAGGGTGAACGCGACGTGGAGACCCTGTCCGGGCTGCTCGGGCTATCGGTGGCCAGCACCTCGCAGCACTTGCAGCGTCTCAAGCATGCGGGACTCGTGTCGGTGCAGCGTCATGGACGCCGGCGCATCTACCGGCTGGCGAGTGATGAAGTTTCGGCGCTGGTACTGAATATCGGCAGGGTGGCGGAAGCAAGCCTGGCGAGCGTGGAGAAGATCGTCAACCAGCAGTTGCGCGCCCAGGATGAGCTGCCCCCCGTCAGTACGGACGAATTGGCAAGACTGTCCGCCCGCCGCGCAGTGGTCATCGTGGATGTGCGTCCCGCGGAAGAATATGCCGCGGCGCATCTGCCGGGAGCGGTGAACATCCCGCTGGATGCGTTGCGCCGGGAAATGTCACGGCTTCCGCAGGATCGCGAAATCATTGTCTACTGCCGCGGTCCATATTGCCTGCTGGCGCTCGACGCCATGCGCATGCTGCGGCGACATCATTACCGGGTGCGCCGTCTCGAGGAGAGCGTGTCCGAATGGCGGCGCGCCGGACTGCCGGTGGAACACGGGATCACCACAGCGATGACCGGCAGCGCTTGAACCGGCAATTTTCCACGAATGTTTCAGAGGAGCAGCCGCATGTATGCATTCAGCGTGACTGTGAAAGATAACTATGCGCAGGCCGTCACCCGCGTGACTGAAGCGCTCAAGACCGAGGGCTTCGGTATACTCACCGAAATTGACGTACAGGCCACGTTCAAGAAAAAACTAGGTGTGGACCGCCGTCCTTACGTCATTCTCGGCGCCTGCAATCCGCCGCTCGCCCATCAGGCGCTGGAAGCCGATCCTGATATCGGCCTGCTGTTGCCATGCAACGTAGTGGTGCGGGAGGAACAGGACGGTGATGTGACGGTGGCGTTCATGGACCCGGTGGCGGTACTCGGTCTCGTCAACCGGCCCGGTGTCGAGAAACTCGCGCGCGAAGTACGCGCCAGACTGGCGCGGGTATGCGCACAGCTTGGCGGCTGAAACGCCGATCATTGCCTGAGGGATAACCCATGCCGGATGTGCTTGCGCTCGCCCGCGCGCAATTCGCGCTGACCGCCATGTTTCATATCATCTGGCCGGTGCTCACCATCGGCTTGTCGCTGTTCCTGGTGGTCACCGAGGCACTGTGGATCAAGACACGTGACCCCGACTATTACCGGCACGCGCGTTTCTGGAGCAAGCTCTTCATCCTCAACTTCGGCGTCGGTGTGGTCACCGGGGTGCCGTTGGAATTCGAGTTCGGTGCCAACTGGGCGCCGTTCTCCGCCGCCATGGGGGATTTCTTCGGTAACATCCTCGGCTTCGAGGGCGCCATGGCCTTCATGCTGGAGGCGGGATTCCTCGGCATCATGCTGTTCGGCTGGCGGCGGGTGGCGCCGAAGATCCATCTGTTCGCCACCTGCATGGTGGCCGCAGGCGCGTCCATGTCGGCGTTCTGGATCATCGTGGCCAACAGCTGGATGCAGACGCCGGCGGGCGGCGTCATGCAGAACGGCCGTTTCGTGGTGCAAAGCTATTTCGATGCCATGTTCAATCCGGCGGCGCTGTGGGGGGTGGGCCACATGTGGTTCGCCTGTCTCGAGACCAGCCTGCTGGTGATCGGCGGGTTGTCCGCCTGGTACATCTACCGCGGCCGGCATACGGCGTTTTTCCTGAAATCCTTCAAGATCGCCGTGGCCGCCGCCATCCTGGTGGCGCCGTTGCAGATTTTTCTCGGCGACGGCAGCGGCACCACGGTATTCAAATACCAGCCGGCCAAGGGCGCGGCGATCGAGGGTTTTTGGCATACCAATCCGCCGGGTGTCGCCGCGCCCTGGGCGATCGTGGCCTGGCCGGACAAGGCCAGGCAACGCAATGACTGGGCCATCGAGATTCCCGGCGTGTTGAGCCTGCTCGCCACCCACAGCCTGACCGGACAGGTGCAAGGACTGGCTGACATACCGCGGCAAGACCAGCCGCCGGCCCTGCCGCTGTTGTTTTATACGTTCCGCCTGATGGTGGCCATCGGCTTCTTCGTGTTCGGCCTGATGCTGTGGAGCGTTTGGCTGTGGCGCCGTGGCGCGCTCACGCCGGGTGAAGTGGAGAGGCATCGGTGGTGGCTCAGGGCCTGGATATTCGCCGTACCCCTGGGGTATATCGCGGTGGAAGCCGGCTGGATCGTGCGCGAAGTAGGCCGCCAGCCTTGGGTGGTCCACGGCATCATGCGCACCGAACAAGCGGTATCCAGTCTCGCGCCGGGCACCGTGCTCGCTTCGCTGCTCGGTTATGTGGTGCTCTACACCCTGCTGGTCATCGCCTTCCTGACATTCGCACGGCACGTGTTGCGGCAAGGGCCGGATATCAAGGCCGAACCGCCGCCGCTTAATCCTGCCGCACCACTGCGTGTGGAAGCAGTCATGCCCGACAACCCGGAGGACTGACATGGACCAGGTGCTCAGCCTGCTCACCAACATCTGGTTCGGTCTGTTGGGCGTGATACTGGCGCTTTATGTGCTGCTGGACGGATTCACGCTGGGCGTGGGCATGCTGTCACTGTTCTCGCCGACCGAGGAGCGCCGCGGCATCCTCATGGCGACACTCGGTAGCGTGTGGGATGCCAACGAAACCTGGCTGGTGCTGCTGGGTGGCGCGCTGTTCGGGGCTTTCCCCATCGCTTACAGCGTCCTGCTGCAGGCTCTCTACATCCCCGTGAGCCTGATGCTGGGCGGGTTGATCCTGCGCGGTGCCGCCTTCGAAGTCCGCGAGCATGCCCGCAACAAGCATTTCTGGAACCTTGCCTTCGGATTGGGCAGCCTGGTGACCGCACTTTCCCAGGGTTTGGCGCTCGGCACCGTGCTGCAAGGGATACCTGTGCAGGGCACCAGCTTCGCAGGTTCGGCGTGGATCTGGCTCAAACCCTTTCCCTTCATCGTCGCCTGCGGCGTGATCAGCGGCTATGCCCTGCTCGGCGCCACCTATCTGGTGCTGCGCACCGGCGCACCCATCCAGCCGCGTGCCCGTCTTGCCGCCCGGTTTGCGGCGCTGTTCACCCTGGCCGCCGCCGCCACGGTGACGATATGGACCCCGTTCATCTACCCGCAAGTCGCCGCCAAATGGTTCAGCGTCCCGGCCATCTACTACATCGCGCCGTTGCCGCTGACCGCGCTGCTTGCGTTCCTGATGCTGTGGCGCGCGCTCGCCCGCAACCAGGAAGGCATGCCTTTCGTGTGGACGGTGGTGATTTTCATGGCTTCATTCGCCGGACTCGCGGTGAGTCTGCATCCCTACATCGTCCCGCCGGCGCTGACACTGACCGCGGCGGCGGCATCGCCCATCACCCTCATCTTCATGCTCACCGGCATCGGCATGCTGCTGCCGGTCATGATGATCTACAACGGCTACCAGTACCTGGTGTTCCGCGGCAAGGTGCACACGTCCGGTTACCAGGACTCGCATTAGCAGGCTGTTGAAAAACAGCCTGCTGCGCGCCCCGGGGATGGGTCGCAGCGCCGCTCAAACACGCCAGTGCCTGAGCGTCGGAGCGAGTCGCGGACATGCACCGCATGGGGGACGAGGGCAGCCATCTCTCAGAACCCGTTGATGGGAATCCTGATGTAGCTCACGCCGTTCGCATCCGGCGGCGGCAGCACGCCAGCGCGGATGTTGATCTGCACCGCGGGCAGCAGCAGCGCCGGCGTGCTGAGCGTCTTGTCACGTGCAGTGCGCAGCTTGATGAACTCATCGCGGGATACGCCGTCGTGCACGTGGATGTTGGCGCGTTTCTGTTCCGCCACAGTGGTTTCATTCCGGTACTCACGCCCGGCCGGCGCGTAATCGTGGCACATGAACAGGCGTGTGGTTTCCGGCAACGAGAGTATCCTGCCAATCGAGTCATACAGCATGCCGGCGTCGCCGCCGGGGAAATCACAGCGTGCCGTACCGCCGTCCGGCATGAACAGGGTGTCGCCGACGAAAGCGGCTTCGCCCGCCACATAAGTGACACTGTCGCTGGTGTGCCCCGGCGTGGCCAGCACGCGTGCGCTGAGCTGGCCGATGCGGAACGCCTCCCCGTCCCGGAACAGGTGGTCAAACTGCCGGCCATCGCCGGTCAGCTCATCCGTGATGTTGAACAGCCGGCCGAAGCTGGCCTGTACCTGGCGGATGCCCTCGCCGATGGCGATGCGTCCGCCCAGTTCATGCTTGATATATTGTGCCGCGCTCACGTGGTCCGCATGGGCGTGGGTCTCGAGTATCCATGCGAGCGCAAAACCGCCGCTCCGCACAAAATCAACGAGCGTCCGGGCCGATAACGTGCCGGTGCGCCCGGCGGCGGCGTCGTAATCCAGGACTGGGTCGATGATGGCGGCATGGCGCGTGGCCGGATCCGCCACCACGTAAGAAAACGTGGATGAAGCCTGATGGAAAAAAGGGGTGATCTGCGCCTGCACGGCTCTCTCCATGCCCTGATGCCGGGCTCATAGCCTATTCTATACACTGTGGTACTGTCGCCCCGCCACCTGACCAGAAGCAACACCTGATGCTGCTTGCCCTCGCCGGCGCGGTGCTGATCGGGCTGACCCTGGGGCTGCTGGGCTCCGGCGGCTCCATCCTCACCGTGCCCGTGCTGCTGTACCTGGTGCACATGCCGGACAAGCTCGCCATCGCCAGCTCGCTGGGCATCGTCGGCGGCATCAGCGTGGTCGGCGCGGCTCCCTACGCGCGCAACCGGCTGGTGGTATGGCGCAGCGTGCTGCTGTTCGGCTTCCCGGCCATGGCCGGCACCTGGAGCGGCGCCTGGGTCGCGCAATATCTGAGTGGTGCGGTGCAGCTCCTGATCTTCGCCGCCGTCATGCTCACCGCCGCCGTGCTGATGTTGCGCAGCCGTCCAGTAATCGCGACCCAGGCAGACCGCGCGGCCTGGAAAATCATGCTGGACGGTGCATGCACGGGCGTCCTCACCGGCACAGTGGGTGTCGGCGGCGGTTTCATCATCGTGCCGGCGCTGGTGATCCTCGGCGGCCTCGGCATGCGTGCCGCCGTCGGCACCAGCCTCGTCATCATCGCACTCGCCTCCCTGAGCGGCTTCATCAAATATCTTCTGGTGCTGTCGGCGCAGGGTCAGCATGTGGACTGGGGTATCATTGTGCTGTTCATCGCCGTGGGCGCCTTCGGCAGCATCGCCGGCCACCAGATCGCCGGACGCCTGCCGCATACAGTGCTCAGGCGGATATTCGGTGTGTTCCTTGTCTTCATGGCCATATATATAGTCTGGCGTACACTGCCGCATGTGCTGTGAATGTCGTTACAGATGGAGTGAGTGCATATGACCGGTATCGCTGAACTGCTAACCAGAGCCAAAAGCAGGATCCGGGAGATCACACCCCGGCAGGTAGCCGAGCAATTGGGCAAGATTACCGTGGTGGATGTGCGCGAGCCGGAGGAATTCACCGCCGGCCACCTGCCCGGTGCGATCAACATCCCGCGCGGCCTGCTGGAATTCCGCGTTGACGCCCACCCTATCCTGTGCAATCGCAACTGCACCATCGTGATGCAGTGCCAGAGCGGCGGCCGTTCGGCGCTGGCCACTGTGACCATGCAGGAGATGGGCTACACCAACGTGGTGAACATGGCGGGTGGCTTCACCGCCTGGAAGACCGCGAACCTGCCGGTGGAGAAACCCTGACAATCCACATGCATGAGCATACCCACCCACTCCATCAATATCCGCACAGCGGCCGGCCGTTCATACTGGCGCTGCTGCTGACGCTCGGCTTCGCCGTGGTCGAGGCGGTCAGCGGCTGGCTGGCCCATTCCCTCACCCTGCTCGGCGACGCCGGCCACATGGCCACCGATGGCGTGGCGCTCAGCATCGCCGCGCTCGCCGCCTGGCTCGCGCGCCGGCCGGCTTCGGCGCGCCACACCTTCGGCTTCGGCCGCATGGAAGTGATCGCGGCGCTGTTGAACACCCTGTGCATGTTCGGCATCGTCGCCGGCATCACCATCGAAGCCATCGCGCGGCTGCGGCATCCCTCGATGGTGCAGGCACCCCTGGTCATACTCATCGGTATGCTGGGCCTCGGCATCAACGTCATCGTCTACACGGTGCTGCGGCACGGCGCGCAATCCCTCAACATGCGCGCGACGCTGCTGCACGTGCTGAGCGACATGCTGGGCTCCGTCGCCGCGGTGGTTGCCGGCACCGTCATCTGGCTGAGCGGCTGGATGCCCGTCGACCCGCTGTTGTCGCTGTTCATCGGCGTGCTGATCCTCATCTCCAGCATAAGGCTGCTGCGCGATGCCAGCCATGTGCTGCTGGAAGGCGTGCCGCGCGGACTGGATATCGGCGAGATCGGTTGCAGCATGGCCGGCGTGCACGGCGTGCGATCCGTGCACGACCTGCACATCTGGTCCCTGTCTTCCGATGAGACCTCCCTGTCCGCCCACATCGTCATCGACGCCATGGACGGTTGGCAGGAGACCCTGCTGCGCCTGCAATCGCATCTGCAACAGCGCTACGGCATCGAGCACGCCACCTTGCAGCCCGAGACTGCGGTGCTGGCGCGCGTGCCGCTGGAATCCCTGACCCGGCGCCCGTGAACAACCGGCCGTCCTTTTGACTTAATCCAGAACCGCTTATTTCACGGACATCATGGTATAGAATGCGGCTGTCCCTATGTGACAGGGAAGTGTGTTTTTCGACAATCCAACAGGGAGAGTTGACATGAAAAAGCTGATCGTACCCATGTTCATCGCCATGGCGGCGGCGGCCTTCGCATTCACCCAGAATGCCGCAGCTGCGTCCACGGAAGGTAAACAACGCACACCGCAGCAGCAGCGCATGGCCGCCTGCAGCCATGAATCCAAGGGCATGAAAGCCGCGGAGCGCAAGCAGTTCATGAGCGGCTGCCTCAAAGGCAAAGCCGATGACGCGGCTGCTGCCGGCAAGGCGGATGAACCCAGCACCGCAAAAACCGGCGAGACCGGGGACAAGAT
>JAGWNO010000179.1 GCA_028871235.1 Gammaproteobacteria bacterium | reverse complement strand
CAGACCGTCGTCGCTCACCACCACGTTCACGGAAAACCTGTCGATCAGCAGCTGTGCCGCACGCACACGGTCCGGATCGGCGGCGACAGGCACCCCGCTGCGGCGCGCCAGCAGCACGGCTTCATCGCCCACCTGCCGCGGGTCGCTCCCGGATGTCACTGGCAGCGGCCAGCGGCGGGCCTCGCCGCCGTATCCGCGGGTGATGATGCCCGGATGGTAACCCGCATCCTTGAGGGCCTGCGCGAGCCAGATCACGAACGGGGTTTTGCCGCTACCGCCCACGGTGATGTTACCCACCACGATGACCGGTACCGGCAAAACAGCTGTCTGCAGCAGGCCATGACGGTAGCACCAGCGCCGCAGCGCGGTGATGCCGGAGAATAACCAGGCCAAGGGGGTCAGCAACCAGTGACTGCCGCGTTGATCATACCAGCGCCTGAGCAACCACCGCCTGACCGTATCACGCCACATGCCGAAATCCCCCGATGATCAGGCAACCGCGGATTCCCGGAACTGCATCCTGTACAGCATCGCGTAATGGCCATTGCGGGCCAGCAGTTCCGCGTGCCGGCCGCTTTCAGTGATGCGCCCCTTGTCAAGCACGATGATGCGGTCAGCGCGCTCCACCGTGGACAGACGATGCGCGATCACCAGCGTGGTACGCGCGTGCATGAGACGCTCCAGCGCCGCCTGGATATGCCGTTCCGATTCACTGTCCAGTGCCGAGGTGGCTTCATCGAGTATCAGCAGCGGGGCATCCTTGAGCAGCGCCCGGGCCACGGCGATGCGCTGCCGCTGGCCGCCCGAGAGCAGTACACCGCGGTCACCTACCATGGTATCCAGACCCTGGGGCAGCTGGCGGATGAATTCCATGGCGTGGGCGGCTTCAGCCGCGGCGAGTATTTCGCCCTCGGCACGTTGTGCGAGACTGCCGTAGGCGATGTTGCTGCGGATGCTGTCGTTGAACAACAGCACGTCCTGGCTCACCATGGCGATCTGCTCACGCAGGTCAAACAGGCGGTAGTCGCGGATATCGCGGCCATCCAGCAGGATGGCGCCGTCAGTGGGGTCGTAGAAACGCGGCAGCAGGCCCACGAGGGTGGATTTACCGCTGCCGGAACGGCCTACCAGCGCCACCGTCTGGCCGGGCTGTATGCTGAAAGACACGTCTCTGAGGACTTCGCCCTTAACCGGGGCGTAGGCGAATGTCAGGTGACTGACTTCCAGCGAACCGCGGGCGCGGTTGATCGGCAGTGACCCGCCGCGCGTCTCCACCTCCTCGTCCAGCAGTTCGAAGATGCTCTGTCCCGCGGCGATGCCCCTCTGCAGCGGCGCGTTGATATCGGTCATGTGCTTGAGCGGTGCCATCACCAGCAGCATGGCACTCAGAAAGGAACCGAAGGTGCCCACCGACACCACCGCCAGCATGGATGGCAGCGTGGCGATATAAATCACCAGCGCCATGCCGCAGCCGGCGATGAGCTGGATAATGGGGCTGCTGCCGGCATTCACCAGCACCAGTTTCATGTTCAGATAGCGGTTGTGCTCGTTGACCCGATCAAAATGCTGCGTCTCCCGCTGCTCACCGCCAAAGAGTTTCACCACACGGTGGCCGCTGATGACCTCTTCCGCCACCCTGGTCACATCCCCCATGGAATCCTGTATGCGTGCGCTGTAGCGCCGGAAGCGGCCACTGATATAACGCACCAGCAGCGCGATCAGCGGCGCGAGCACCAGCATGAAAACCGACAACCGCCAGTTCAGGTAAAACATCAGGCCGATGAGGCCGATGATGGTGAGCCCGTCGCGGATAAGCACGGTGATGGCATTGGTGGTGGCTTCCGCCACCTGCTCGATATTGTAGGTAAGCTTGGAAATCAGCATCCCTGAGGAGCTGGCGTCGTAATAGCTGGTAGGCAAGCGCAGCAGTCGCGCAAATGCCTGCGCCCGCAGCGTCTTGATCACGCCACGCCCCACCCAGTTGATGAAGTAGGTGGCAAAGAATCCAGCCAGGCCACGCAGCACAAACAGCACGACCACCAGCAGCGGGATCAGGCGGATGCTGCGTGGATCATGCTGCACGAAGCTCTTGTCCAGCAACGGTTTGATGAGTGCAGCGAAGGCCGGCTGCGTCACCGCATAGACGAGCATACCGAATATCGCCAGCGCGAATATCTTCCAGAACGGCAGCACGTAACCGAGCAGCCGCCGGTAGACCCGCACCACGCTGCTGTCCAGTTGAAGAACGCTCATGTCATTCCCCGGTGGCCGGCTTGGTGGTGAGAATCTGTAATTGTGAGAAACCCAGGGCGCC
>JAGWNO010000047.1 GCA_028871235.1 Gammaproteobacteria bacterium | reverse complement strand
CTGAACTCGAGGCCTACATGGATGCCTTGCGCAAGGAGGGCAACTCCATCGGTGCGCGCGTGACGGTGACGGCGCGGGGCTTACCGCCCGGCTGGGGTGAGCCGGTATTTGACAAACTGGATGCGGATATCGCCCATGCCATGATGGGCATCAACGCCGTCAAGGGCGTGGAGATCGGTGCGGGATTTGCGGCGGTGACCCAGAAGGGCGACGAACATCGCGACCAGATGTCGCCGCGGGGTTTTCTGAGCAATCATGCCGGCGGTATCCTGGGCGGCATTTCCACCGGCCAGGACATCGTGGTGAGCCTGGCGGTGAAGCCCACCTCCAGCATCCGTCTAGTCGGCCGCACCATCGATTTGCATGGGGAACCGGCGGAGATCAGCGTGCACGGCCGTCACGACCCATGCGTTGGCATCCGCGCCACGCCTATCGCTGAAGCCATGCTGGCGCTGGTGCTCATGGATCATGCGTTGCGGCAACGCGCCCAGAACTCGGATGTGGAGCCGCCAATCAAACCGCTACCCCCACAATCCCGCTAGGCTGGATTGAATCCGTAGAGAAATTCCTCTGATACATTTCCTGGAGCAGATGTGAAAACTTTCGATGTGGTGGTGGTGGGCGCCAGCGGCGCGGTGGGCGCCAGCATGCTCGAGATCTTGGCGGCACGGAAGTTCCCGGCGGCAGAGGTGTATGCCCTCGCCAGTGAGCGTTCCGCAGGCAAGCGCGTTGCGTTCAATGGTCGTGAACTCAAGGTCGGGGATCTGGCAAAATTCGATTTTTCCAGGACCCGGATCGCGCTGTTCTCCGCCGGTGCAAAAGTCTCAGCAGAATATGCACCCCAAGCAGCGGCCGCCGGCTGCGTGGTGATCGACAACACCTCGTGCTTCCGTTACGACAATGACATCCCGCTGGTCGTGCCGGAAGTGAATCCGCATGCCCTGGCCCAGTACCGGAGTCGGGGCATCGTTGCGAATCCCAACTGCTCCACCATCCAGATGGTGGTGGCGCTCAAGCCCATCTATGACGCCGTGGGTATCGAGCGCATCAACGTGGCGACCTACCAATCGGTATCCGGCGCCGGCCAGCGTGCCGTCCAGGAGCTGGCGCAGCAGACCGCGGTTTTACTGAACGGCAGGCCGCTGCCGAAGGGCGGCAGGTTTACCAAGCAGATCGCCTTCAACGTCCTGCCGCACATCGATGAATTCCAGGAAAACGGCTATACCCGCGAAGAAATGAAGCTGCTATGGGAGACCCGTAAGATCCTCGGTGATGAGACCATCCAGGTGAATGCCACGGCAGTGCGGGTGCCGGTGTTCTACGGTCATTCCGAAGCGCTGCACATCGAGACCCGCGAAAAGATTACCGCCGGCCAGGCCCGGGCATTGCTGCGGAAGGCCCCGGGGGTGGAGGTGCTGGATGAACGCCGGCCGGGGGGCTATCCCACCGCGGTGACCGAGGCGGCCCGCCAGGACGCAGTGTTCGTGGGGCGAATCCGCGAGGACATTTCCCACCCCCGGGGCTTAGACCTGTGGGTGGTAGCCGACAATATCCGCAAGGGGGCGGCCCTCAACAGCATCCAGTTGGCGGAGTTGTTGGTGAAAAGCTACTTATAAGCTATAGTTAGCCCATTCTTGTAAAGAGCATTCTGAGCTACAAGTTGCAACGCCTATGCCCCCAAGGACCACCCTGCTGGGGCGCCGGGCAGGTTTGGGGAGGAATCATGAGCAAGCAGCTGGCGTTTGTCTTGGCCTGCGCGACGGCGTTGCTTCCGTTAACGGCAAACGCACTCGGTTTGGGCGAGATCAAGCTCAATTCCGGGCTCAACCAAAATCTCAACGCCGACGTTACCATCGTCGGTGCCACACCCGGCGAACTCGATAGCCTCAAGGTAACACTGGCGAGTCAACAGCAGTTCCAGCAGGCAGGCCTGGACCGCCCGGATGCGCTCAGCCAGCTGCAGTTCCAGGTGGTGAAGAATCCCGACGGCAGCGCCAGCGTGCATATCACCAGCCTGCAGGCGGTGCGCGAACCCTTCCTGGATTTCCTCGTTGATGCCACCTGGGATAACGGCGAACTGCTGCGGGAATACACCGTTTTCCTGAATCCACCGAATTTTGAAACGCCGGCACCGGCTGTGTTACCTGCTCCCGTCCAGGCACAACCCGCGCCGGTGGCGGCACCCGCTGCACCGGCCATCCCGGCTCCGGCGACAACCACAGCTGCGGTGATTGCAGCGCCGGCTCCCGCTACGGTGCCGGCTCCCGCCACAGCGATCGCTGCCACCGCGGCGACCGCTGCCACCGCCGAGGTGACGGCGCCACCGGCACTGGGCAGCAACTACGGCCCGATCCATCGCGGTGAAACGCTTTCGGAGATCGCGCTGCGGATGCGGCCCAAGGGCGTGACGCTCAACCAGATGATGATCGCCATCTATCGCGCCAACCACGAAGTCTTCATGCACAACATCAATCGCATGAAAGCGGGCTATGTGATGCGCATCCCCAGCATGGCCGATATCCAGGCCGTCAACATCAAGGATGCCAATTCCGAGGTGCGCGCACAGATAGAAGAATGGCGCTCCAACCGGGGTCAGGGTAGCGCTAAGCCATCGTCTGTGCCGCAACCGCCATTGCAGCTGGTGGCGCCTTCTTCGGCGGCGGAAACCACCGCAAACCAGCTACCTGGAGCCGGCAAGGGTGGCACCAGTGCAACCAGCACAGCCAAGACCCCGGCCCAACCCGCTGCCAGCGCCGCAGCGGTGGCAGCCGCAACTAGCAGCCAGGCACCCATCGCCGTCCAAAACAGCGGCCTTGCCGCCGTGCAGAATCAGGCAGGTAACGCCAGCAAGCCAGTCGCGCAACCGGCGGCAGCCGGCAAACCCAAGCCCCTTGCGCCGAGTGCTTCCAGCGGGTTACTGGATACGCTGCAGAGTCCCTATGTGCTCGGCATCGCCGCGGTCGTACTCATCATCGTGCTGATTGGCGTGCTCATCAAGAAACGCAAGAGCACCTCCAGCGTGCCCACGCCGAAGCGCATCAAGGTCAAGGCGACGGCCGCGGGCGCTGACTGGCAGGAGCAGGAGAGGGCCGGCCTTAAGGATGAGAGCGATACACCGGTGACACGTACCCGCGGAAAAGCAGCCGCGGATGACGCGATGAGCCGCAGTACCGTGACCATGAAGAGCCTGATGCCAACAGCACCGACCGCAGACAGGCGCGCCGATGTGGCCAAGCTCGATGAGTCCGATCCGGTGGCGGAGGCGGATTTCCACATGGCCTATGGCCTCTATGATCAGGCCGCCGAGGTGCTCAAAAAAACCTTGCAGCAGGATCCGGGCCGGCGTGATCTCAAGATGAAACTCCTGGAAGTGTTCTTCACTGCCGGCAATCGCGCCAGCTTCGTGGATACCGCGCGTGGCCTGCGGCAGGAGATGGGAGCTTCCCCCGACAAGGACTGGGAGAGCATCGCGATTATGGGACGCCAGGTAGCCCCCGATGAATCCCTGTTTGCCGCCACTGGCACCGCCAGTGCCACGGACAGCAGCGTGGATATCGCGCTGGACAGCAGCGGCACCAGCACCCTGGTCACCGATGCGGATCCCCTGGCCGGGGCGTTTGCAGGCATCACTGCGCCTGCCGGCACCAAAGCAGCGCCGGCCGCTGCCACCGATCATTCCCTGGATTTCATCCCGACAGGCGCCAAGTCCACCACGGGTAAGGCCCAGCAGGAGTCCAAGGCCGCGGAGGGCGGCATGGATTTTGATTTGGGTGATTTCGACATCGAACCCGGTGGCGCCGCCAAGCCGGCGCCCAAGGCGGACGAGCCCACCATCACCACGGATTTCGGTACCGACTCCCAGGTCGAATTCGACAAGGCCCTGAAGGAGTTGGCGGATTTCGTCAACACTAATGTGCCGCCGCAGGAAGACGCTTCCAAGAGCGCTCCCGAGGCCGGCATGTCGCTGGCGGCCGAGCCGCCGGCAGCCGCCGCGGGTGCCGGTGACGACGCCACCGGCGGCCTGAATGAGATCGGCACCAAGCTGGATTTAGCGCGTGCCTACATCGACATGGGCGACGCTGACGGCGCCAAGAACATCCTCGAGGAAGTGCTGCAAGAGGGCGACGCGCAGCAGAAGAAAGAAGCCCGGGAGCTCATGAAACATCTGGCTTGATTGGCATGGCCCCACCCGCAGGGCGGGGCCGCCCGTTTTTGTGTAGCCGCCCGACGTAGCCGCTTCCACCGCCCCTGACGTTGGCTTCGCGGCGTGATTCCCTGATGCACATGCCCATGCTGTTATCCCCCGCTGCATGCCGTGACGCACACCGATGACGCGTTTTGCCCTTGGACTGGAGTACGCAGGCAGCGCATTCATGGGCTGGCAGCGCCAGTCTCATGCGGGACGTACGGTACAGGCTTGCCTCGAGCAAGCCATCGCCCGGGTGGCTGATCACCCAGTGGAGGCCACCTGTGCCGGCCGCACGGATGCAGGCGTGCATGCCAGCGGTCAAGTGGTGCACTTCGACAGTCATGCGCATCGCAGTCTGCGCGGCTGGCTGCTCGGGCTTAACTCAAACCTGCCGGCTGACATCGCAGTGCGATGGATAAAAGAAGTGCCGGAGGAATTCCACGCGCGTTACCGTGCAGTGGCGCGCCAGTACCGCTACTGCATCCTCAATCGGCCCACGCGCCCGGTGCTGGGACGTACCCAGATGACCTGGACACATCGTCCCCTGAATGTGGCGCCAATGCAGGCGGCGGCACGACAGCTGTTGGGCGAGCACGATTTTTCCGCTTACCGTGCGGTGGAGTGCCAGGCCCGTTCACCGGTACGCAGCGTGTATCGTCTCGGCGTGCAACGCGACGGCGAAATGGTGTCGATCGACGTGGTCGCCAATGGGTTTCTGCATCATATGGTGCGCAACATCGCCGGTGTGCTGATCGCAATCGGCGAGGGCCGGAAGCACAGTGACTGGGCCAGGCAGGTACTGGAAAGCCGCGACCGGAAACTCGGAGGCGTGACCGCGGCGCCGGAGGGCTTATGTCTGGTTGCGGTCCTGTATCCACCCCAGTTCGATATACCGTTACCCTCTGAAAACCTGTGCGGCGGTCTTTCTGCTAACCTTTGACATCACTGCGGGCAGGAGACTGGGGTGGGCGTGCGAATAAAGATCTGCGGCATGACGCGCGTCGAAGATATCGAAGCGGCAGCGTGTCTCGGCGTGGATGCTGTGGGTCTGGTCCTGCATGCCGGGAGTCCCCGTCACCTGAGCATCCCCCAGGCACAGCGGCTGGCGGCCCATGTCCCGGCGTTCGTCACAACCACCGTCTTGTTCCTGGACCCCAAAGCCGAGCAGGTGCACGCGGTACTGGCGGCTGTGGCTGTCGATCTGCTGCAGTTTCACGGCAGTGAACCGCCGGAATTCTGCCGCGCCTTCGGTCGTCGCTACCTTAAGGCGGTGCCCATGGGCAGCCAAGTGGACATAGCGGATTACGCCCGGCGCTATGGGGATGCAGCGGCGCTGCTGCTGGACAGCCATGCGGCGGGCGCCAAGGGCGGCACCGGCAAAGCATTTGCCTGGTCCACGCTGCCGCCGATGTCAGGTCCGCCGCTGATCCTGGCGGGCGGACTGCGCCCCGACAATGTGGCGGCCGCTATCCGCACGGTGCGGCCCTATGGGGTGGACGTATCCAGCGGCGTGGAAAGTACGCCGGGCATCAAGGACCATGCGAAAATGAAAACTTTCGTGAACGAGGTACGGCATGGCGCATCCGCTTGAGAAATTGACATCTCTCAAAGAATCGTTGCGCGCGTTGCCGGACCGTGACGGCCATTTCGGCCGCTACGGCGGCCGTTTCGTGGCAGAGACACTCATGGGTCCGGTGGAGGAGCTGCGTGTGGCATATGAACGCTACCGCAGTGATGCGGCGTTCAACACGGAACTGCAGAGCGATCTTCGGGATTTCGTCGGCCGGCCGTCGCCGTTGTATCGAGCCGAGCATCTGGGCAGGGAGCTCCAGGGCGCGCGCATCTATCTGAAACGCGAGGACCTCAATCACACCGGCGCCCATAAGATCAACAACGCGCTGGGCCAGGCGTTGCTGGCTAAGCGCATGGGCAAGACCCGTCTCATCGCCGAAACCGGCGCCGGCCAGCACGGTGTGGCCACCGCCACAGTAGCCGCGCGCTTCGGTTTTGAATGCGTGGTGTACATGGGCGCGGAAGATATACAGCGCCAGGCCATCAACGTATTCCGTATGCGCCTGCTGGGCGCAAAAGTGGTGCCGGTAACATCAGGTTCGCGAACCCTCAAGGATGCTCTCAATGAAGCCATGCGCGACTGGGTGGCCAATGTGGACGATACCTTTTACGTGATAGGTACCGTGGCGGGACCCCATCCCTATCCCATGATGGTGCGCGATTTCCACGCCTGCATCGGCGAGGAAGCGCGCAGTCAGGTATTGATGGCGGAGGGCAGGTTGCCGGATGCACTTGTCGCCTGTGTCGGCGGTGGTTCCAACGCCATTGGCCTGTTCCATGCATTTCTGGATGACGAGACGGTGAGGCTTTACGGTGTTGAGGCCGGTGGAGCGGGCCTGCAGACCGGAAAGCACGCCGCATCCTTGAGCAGCGGTCGGCCAGGGGTGTTGCATGGCAACCGCACATATTTACTGGAAGATGACGCCGGTCAGATACGCGCGACCCATTCCATCTCCGCGGGGCTCGATTACCCGGGTGTGGGACCGGAGCACGCCTGGCTCAAAGATATCGGCCGGGTGATTTACGACACCATTACCGATGCGGAGGCGCTGCAGGCTTTCCATGCGCTGACGCGTACCGAAGGCATCATGCCGGCATTGGAATCCAGCCACGCCATCGCCTATGCCATGAAGCTGGCGCCGAAGATGAAAAACGATGAGGTGATAATCATCAATCTCTCCGGCCGCGGCGACAAGGATATCCACACGGTCGCGGCCCGTGCAGGCATCGAGCTATGAGTCGTCTGGCGGGAACTTTTGCGGCTTTGCGGAATGTGCACCGGGCCGCATTGGTGACCTACATCACTGCCGGCGATCCCGACAAGCACGCCACAGTGCCGCTGCTGCGTGCGCTGGTGGAGGCGGGCGCGGATGTGCTGGAGCTGGGCGTGCCGTTCTCCGATCCCACGGCAGATGGTCCAGTGATTCAGGGCGCCTGCGAGCGGGCTCTCAGGCATGGCACCACGTTGGCTGATGTGCTCGGTATGGTGAATCAATTCCGTCAGACTGACGCACACACGCCGGTGGTGCTCATGGGCTACCTCAATCCGGTCGAAGCCATGGGCGCGGAAAAATTCGCCGCAGCCGCTGCCCAGGCGGGCGTGGATGGCGTGCTCACAGTGGATATGCCGCCGGAAGAGGCGGAACCTCTGACTGGGCTGTTAAAGGCACGGGGGCTGGATTCCATCTTCCTGCTGTCACCTACCAGCAGCCGCGCACGCCTTAAGCGTATCTGCGAAACTGCCTCGGGATTCGTTTACTATGTGTCGCTCAAGGGTGTCACCGGCGCCGCCAGTCTGGATGTAAAGGATGTCCGGGATCGACTCATTGACATCCGTCGCGAGACCCGCTTGCCGGTGGGTGTAGGTTTCGGCGTACGCGACGCGCGTGCGGCGGCGCAGCTGGCCGGGTTCGCGGATGCGGTGATTGTCGGCAGCGCCCTCGTGAGCCGCATCGCCGAACAGCACGGCGGTCTGGTCGGCATCAGCGCCGGTTTGCGGGAATTCGTGCACGGACTGCGTACCGCCATGGATGGGGTCCGCGGGACAGAAGCCGTCAACACCTGATTTGCATGAGAGACAGGCATCCATGAATTGGTTCAAAAAAATAGTCCCATCGCGCATCAATACCGAGACCCGCACCACCCGGCGCAGCATTCCGGAAGGTCTGTGGACCAAGTGCGAGGAATGTAATTCAGTACTGTATCGTGCCGAAGTGGAGCGCAATCTGTTCGTCTGTCCCAAGTGCGGTCACCACATGCGCCTTACGGCGCGCCAGCGCCTCGACGCCTTCCTTGATCCTGGTACCGGTGTGGAAGTGGGCGCCTCCGTCGAACCGGTTGATATCCTGCGTTTCCGCGACAGCAAGAAATACAAGGACCGTCTGGCCGTCGCCCAGAGAGCCACAGGCGAGAAGGATGCGCTGGTCGCGATGAAGGGCCGTCTCAAGGGTATGCGCGTGGTAGCGTGTGCCTTCGAGTTCAAGTTCATGGGCGGCTCCATGGGTGCAGTGGTGGGAGAACGTTTCGTGCGCGCGGTGAACGCGGCGCTGGAAGACGGCTCGCCACTGGTGTGTTTCTCCGCCAGCGGCGGCGCGCGCATGCAGGAGGCGCTCATCTCTCTCATGCAGATGGCCAAGACCAGCGCAGCGCTGGCGAGACTCTCACGCAGGGGTATCCCTTTCATCTCGGTAATGACCGATCCAACCACAGGCGGTGTATCTGCCAGTCTCGCCATGCTGGGCGATGTGAACGTGGCAGAACCCAAAGCACTCATCGGTTTTGCCGGTCCGCGCGTCATCGAACAGACCGTCCGCGAAACTTTGCCGGAGGGCTTCCAACGCAGTGAATTTCTGCTGGAGCATGGCACCGTGGATATGATCATTGACCGCCGCGAAATGCGGGATCGGTTGGCGACGCTTGTCGCCCTGCTGTCACGCCAGCCAGTACCCAAAGAAAGCGAGGGGTGAGACGTAAAGAAACACGGGCAAGACCTGAATATCGATTTAATAATTTTGCCCTGCGCTGCACCTACGCCAGCCCCTGATGGCACTTTCTACCCCGGTTTCACTGCATGCGATTCAAGACACTCGCCGAATGGCTCCACTGGCAGGAGCAACTGCATCCCAACATCATTGATCTTGGATTGAATCGTGTGCGATGTGTCCTCGATGCGATGGCACTCACGCAACCGCCGTTTCGCGTGCTGACAGTGGGCGGTACCAACGGCAAGGGATCCTGTGTCGCCTTCCTCGATGCTATGCTGCGCGCCAATGGTTATCTGGTCGGTGCCTACATTTCACCGCACCTGTTGCGATACAACGAGCGCGTACTCGTGAGCGGTACGGAGATAAGCGACGCGGAATTATGTGCGGCCTTCGCCCGCGTGGATGCGGCCCGCGGCGAGGTGAGTCTCACCTATTTTGAGTTCGGTACACTGGCCGCCCTCGACATCTTCCGGCAACGCCAGGTCCAGGTCGCGGTGCTGGAAGTGGGACTGGGAGGGCGTTTGGATGCCGTCAACGCGGTGGATGCGGAAGCCGCCCTGGTAGCTTCAATCGGCCTCGATCACCAGGAATGGCTGGGTCACGACCGCGACAGCATCGGTTATGAGAAGGCGGGTATTTATCGCGCGTATCGTCCCGCCATCTGCGGCGACCGGCAGCCGCCGGCGCGGCTGCTGCAAAGTGCACGACAATTGCCCGCGGAGCTGCGGGTGCTCGGCCGCGATTTTGACTGGCAGACAGCGGCTGGAGGCTGGTCCTGGAGCGGACCGGAGGGTGAGCTCGCCGACCTGCCGGTCCCCGCCCTGCCGGGGGCGATCCAGTTCGATAATGCGGCGAGCGTCATCGCCTTGTTGCAGGCGGTGCGCCCCGCAGTGCCGGTGGACGACGCCGCGATACGCGCGGGGCTCATGGCCGCGCGCATACGGGCGCGTTTCGAACACTTGCCGGGGGGGGATGTGGGATGCATCGTGGATGTGGCCCACAATCCTGCGGCGGCCCAGGTGCTCGCCCGGAATCTTGCGGCCGCGCCGGCATGCGCTCGGACCCTTGCGGTACTCGGTATGTTCCGTGACAAAGCGGCGGAGGAGGTGGTGCGTGCGGTGGCACCCCAGATCAACCGCTGGTTCCTGGGTGGGTTGGAGGGTCCGCGCGGACAGACAGCGGCTGAGCTGGCACGACGCATCCGTAGCGCTGTCGGGGAGGGGCAGATGGAGGCGCACGGCACGGTTGTGGGGGCCTATGAGGCCGCCCGGGGCGTGGCGCGGACTGGTGACCGCATCGTGGTGTTTGGTTCTTTCCAGGCAGTAAGTGCCGTCTTGCGTCACAGGCAGGAATCCGGTACCAATTGAGCTGCTGACTCGACGGCGTCAGAGGAGATTGGATAATGGAGATAGGACTCAAAGAGCGTCTGATCGGCGCAATCGTACTGGTCGTACTGGCGGTGATCTTCATCCCGTGGGCACTCAGAGGACCTGTGCCCGGCACCCCGGGCAGTAAACCTTTGGTCCTACCGCCGCCCGCGGTCACGGCAGCCGTGCCGCGGGAATACCGCATGGATCTCGATAAACCGGTGCCGCCGGCCCACACCATGGCCACCACCCAGGCCGCGCCGACGCCGGCCTCGTCCCCGACAGTGACCGCCGCTGCACCAGCCCATCCCGTCAAAACCCCGCCGGCCGCACGCTTGCCATCGTCGGGTGTGTCACCCAAACCCAGCGCGCACGCCCGGACTGTGCCCGCCGCGGGTAAATGGGTGGTACAGGCGGGGAGCTACGGCAGCGTAACCAACGCCCGCAAGGTGGCGCACACGCTTGAAAGCCACGGATATCACGTACGCATAAGCCACTTCCGCAAGGGCGGCCATACCTATTACCGGGTGCGCGTGGGACCCTATGCGGATCGTGCCGCCGCACAACGTGTGGTGACGGACATTGCGCACGCCTATGGTGGCCGCGCAGTGGTTGTGCCTAATTCCTGAGCCGGACGGCCGATGGCGGGCGCTGTCTGATAAAATAGCTTCCCGTAATTTCTCGGGAAGCACGCCAAGGCGTGCAGGGCGCGCATGAGCTGGGTTGATTACATAATCCTCGCGATCATCGTCGCGTCGGCTCTCATCGGCCTGTTCCGGGGGTTCCTGCGCGAGACCGTATCGTTGCTGACCTGGATCGTGGGCTTCTGGGTCGCGCTGCGTTTCGCCCGTCAGCTCGGCAACGCTTTCGGTTTCATCCACAATCCCTCAGCGCGCGTGATCATCGGCTTCGTGTTGTTGTTTATCCTGATTCTGATTCTCGGTACGGTTGTAAATTATTTCATCGGCAAACTGGTGAAGAAGACCGGTGCCGGTACCGCGGACCGGGCACTGGGTGTGCTTTTTGGTCTGGTGCGTGGCGTGGTGGTGGTAGCGGTGCTCGCGCTGTTAGCCGGGTTCACCCTGCTGCCGCGGAACCCGGCCTGGCACGAGTCGCGGCTGGTGCCCTATGCGGAATCCGTGGCCGGATGGATCCGCTACTGGTTGCCGGGGGATGTGGCACACGACATGTTGCGGGGCGGCGAGACGGCGGACACGGGTCACAAGTAATTAATCGAGGCGGCGGATGTGCGGCATAGTCGGAATCGTCGGGCGAAGTGACGTCAATCAGCTGATATACGACGCCCTGATCGTGCTGCAACATCGCGGCCAGGACGCCGCCGGCATGATGACATGCGATGGCGACCATCTGTATCTGCGCAAGAGCAACGGCCTGGTGCGCGACGTGTTTCATCAACGCCACATGCTGCGGCTGCGCGGCAGTATCGGTGTCGGGCATGTGCGCTATCCCACCGCGGGTTGCGCCAACTCCGCCGAAGCCCAGCCGTTCTATACCAATTCACCCTATGGTATCGCCCTCGGCCACAACGGCAACCTTACCAACGCTCGTTCCCTCAAGGACATGCTGTACCGCGAGGACCGGCGGCATCTCAATACCGAGTCGGATTCGGAGATCCTGCTCAATGTGTTTGCCCACGAATTGCAGCGTACCGGCAGCATCGATTTGGACGAACGCGATATCTTCAAGGCGGTGAGCGCGGTACACCGGCGCTGCCGCGGTGGCTACGCGGTGGTGGCCATGGTGGTCGGCTACGGCATCGTCGGTATACGCGACCCATTCGGCATCCGGCCACTGGTGTACGGCAAGCGGGTAACAGACACGGGCACGGAATACATGATCGCCTCGGAAAGCGTGGCCCTGGACGTATGTGGTTTCGAACTGGTGCGTGATGTGGCGCCGGGTGAAGCGGTGGTCATTGACCGGGATGGCGGTCTGCATACCCAACAATGCGCCGACAAGCCACAATTTTCTCCATGCATCTTCGAGCATGTCTATTTCGCCCGTCCCGACTCCATCATGGACGATATCTCGGTTTATAAGGCGCGCATGCGCATGGGCGACAAGTTGGCCGAGAAGATACAGCGCGAATGGGCAAGCCACGACATCGATGTGGTCATCCCCATCCCGGACACCAGCCGCACCAGCGCGTTGCAGCTCGCCAACGTATTGGGCGTGAAGTATCGCGAGGGATTCATCAAGAACCGCTACATCGGCCGCACCTTCATCATGCCGGGCCAGAAATTACGCAGTCAATCTGTGCGCCAGAAACTCAATGCCATCGATCTGGAGTTCAGCGGCAAGAATGTGCTGTTGGTGGATGATTCCATCGTGCGTGGCACTACCTCGCAGCAGATCATCCAGATGGCCCGCGATGCTGGCGCCAACAAGGTGTATTTCGCCTCGGCCGCGCCGCCGGTGCGGTTCCCCAATGTATACGGTATTGACATGCCTACCGCCCATGAACTCATCGCCCACGACAAGAGCACCGAGCAGGTGGCCGAGTTCATCGGCTCAGATAAACTCATCTATCAGGAACTTGATGACCTGATTGACGCGGTGCGCCGCGGTAACCCCAAGATCCAGCGCTTTGACACCTCGGTATTCTCCGGAGAATACGTCACCGGCGATGTGACTGGCGACTATCTTGCCAGCCTGGCGCGGGAGCGTTCCGATGAAGCCAAGCAAAAGCGACTGCGCGACGATCGCCAGGTAATCGAGATGTATAACGTTTCCTGATATTCCGTGGTGAATCGTCACACTCCAGCCGGCATCAAATGAATTGCCGGCGTACGTATTCTGGTACTGGACTCCAGGCTCACGATCATCAGCCTTGCTGCATAAAAATATCAATACGTTGAAAAGCGCGCATGACCCCCGTATCTGAAGAATCCGATGTGCGTTCTCAACCACGAGAGCTGCTGTTGCGACTGCTGCAACAGGGGCTCGC
>JAGWNO010000178.1 GCA_028871235.1 Gammaproteobacteria bacterium | reverse complement strand
CCACCAGGAAAGTGACGTCGCCGCCCTTCCTGAACACCGCGCTGATGATGCGCGTCAAGGCCACGATCCACTGAAAGTGATCCAGGTTCTTGGAGTTGATGAAGATCTCGAACGGCCGGCGCTGCTCGTAGGGCGTGCCCTCGTTGAGCAGGAAGTCGTTGATGGTGATGTACATGGCGTGGTCGGACACCGGCGTCTTCACCTTGTAGGTGGAGCCGATGAGCATGTCCGGCCGCTCCAGCTTCTCGTGCATGCGGATGACTTCGGCCTTGGGGCGCTTCTCCGCGATGATCTTCTCCACCGGCTTGGAGGCCACCGCCAGGGCCGCGGCCCTGACCTCGGCTTTCTCCGCACCCGCAGCCGCCGCTTTGGAGGCAAGCTCCTCGGGTTTCTGTACCGCGTATTTCACGATTTTCTTTTCGATCCTGATGGTCATCTCTGCAACTCCTCCGCCGTTCCTTGAGGGACGGTGGTTTCCTTCCGGTTCTCTTGGCCTCGATGTCGAGGCGCTGTTTCAAAACTCAACGCTGCCTGGGCACTGCTCCGTTCATGCCGCGCCTGCGACTGCGCTTCGCTCGGGGCGGGCGCTTCGGGGTTTCCTCACAGGCGCCCGAAATACCCCTCTTTCATTGCGTCGAATAAATTTGCCGCCGTCTGCATCTCGCCGTCGTATTCGATCTCCTCGTCGCCGCGGGCTTCCACCACCGTGCCATCCTCCAGCGTGAACTTGTAAACCGTGTTCTTCAGATCCTGTTCCCGGACAAGCACCCCCTGGAACGCCTCGGGGTTGAAGCGGAAGGTGGTGCAGCCCTTGAGGCCCTGCTCGTAGGCGTACAGATAAATGTCCTTGAAGTCCGCGTAGGGGTAATCGGTGGGCACGTTGGCGGTCTTGGAGATGGAGGAGTCCACCCATTTCTGCGCCGCCGCCTGGATGTCCACGTGCTCCTTGGGCGTGATGTGGTCGGCGGTGATGAAATACTCCGGCAGCTTTTCCTCCGGTTTCTCCGAAAGCGGCATGGCACCGGGATTCACCAGGTGCCGGTAGGCCAGCAGTTCAAAAGAGAAAACGTCGATTTTTTCCTTGCTCTTCCTGCCCTCGCGGATCACGTTGCGGAAGTAGTGGTGCGCGAAGGAGGGCTCGATGCCGTTGCTGGCATTGTTGGCGAGCGACAGCGAGATGGTGCCGGTGGGCGCGATGGAGGTGTGGTGGGTGAAGCGCGCGCCGGTGGCGGCCAGCGCGTCCACCAGCTCCGGCGCCGCTTCCGCCACGCGCTGCATGTAACGGCTGTAATTGGCGTGCAGCTCGCGGCCCTTGATGCGGTCGCCGATTTTCCAGCCGTCCGCGCGCATCTCCGGGCGCTTGTGCAGCATCTCGGCGGTGATCTCGAACTCCTCCAGCATGATGGGGGCGGGGCCTTTTTCCTGCGCCAGTTCCAGCGCCTCCTGCCAGCCGGCGAGGGCCATTTCGCGCGACACGTCCTCGGTGAATTGCACCGACGCGGGTGAGCCGTAGCGCAGGCCGAGCAGGGTGAGGGTGGACCCCAGGCCCAGGTAGCCCATGCCGTGGCGGCGCTTGCGCTGGATCTCCTCGCGCTGGCGCGGCAGCGGCAGGCCGTTGATCTCCACCACGTTGTCCAGCATGCGGGTGAACACCTTCACCACTTCGCGGTATTCGTCCCAGTCGAAATGCGCATTGGACGTGAACGGCTCACGCACGAATTGCGTGAGATTTACCGAACCGAGAAGACACGAGCCATAGGGTGGCAGGGCCTGCTCCCCGCAGTTATGCGCATGCAGACCGTTGGCATCGAAACTGTTGATGCCCGGCACCTGCACGTCATAGACATCCTCAACGCCGGCCGGCACAACACCCGTGACGCGGGCCGTGAACCGTTCCCGGTTGAGTTCACGCTTACAGGAAACCAGCAACTGATTCAGCTTGGCGGCCTTGTCGCCGTCGGTGAACCCGATGAAATCGCGGAAACGCAGCAGGTTCGCGCCGCTCACCACCAGTTCATGTTGCGGCTGGATGGGGTGATCGGCGTAGCCGCCCTTGCCGTCCGGCAGGCGACTCATGCCTTCGCGCCGCCGGTTCTTGCAGATAACCGACGCTATTCCCAAACGCAGCAACATGTGTTGCACGGCCTCGAGCCGCGGCAAGTCGGACTGGGCAAGTCTCACGCTCACGCCTTTGGCTTGGCTGCCTTGCACTGAGCCATCCGTATCGAAAAACCCGCGCAGGAACCCGCGATAAAACTCACTGGAGCATTTTTCCAGCGCTGGAGTCACGGACTTATCACCAGATTTAAGGCCCAACGAAAAAGCCAAGTCCCGCAATGCGGCGGATTGCAACCGGTACT
>JAGWNO010000046.1 GCA_028871235.1 Gammaproteobacteria bacterium | reverse complement strand
GGTCGCGGTACTCAAGCCGATTTCGGCGGCGATCACCATCGGCACTGGCGGGCCATTCGGGGCGGAAGGACCGATCATCATGACCGGTGGTGCGTTCGGCTCGCTACTGGCACAGTTGCTTGTGCTTTCCGCCGACGAGCGCAAAACGCTGTTGGTGGCGGGTGCTGCCGCCGGCATGGCAGCGACCTTCAACGCACCGCTGGCATCAATCCTACTGGCTGTCGAGCTGCTGCTATTCGAGTTCAGGCCACGTTCGTTTGTCCCAGTGGCGATGGCCGTGGTGGTGGCCACCGCGTTGCACTGGTGGCTCCTTGGCTTTGCACCGATCTTCCCGACCGGTCATGTGCTGCCTGCGATCGTGTTCCCAGACCTGATGCTGTGCGCGGCGGCCGGCATAGTCGGTGGCTTCGTCGCCTGGCTGGCGACGTCTTTGGTCTATCTTTCTGAGGACACCTTCCGCAAGTTGCCAATCCACTGGATGTGGTGGCCGGCGCTCGGCGGTCTAATCATCGGCATCGGCGGCCTGTTTGAGCCGCGCGCGCTGGGCGTCGGCTACGACGTGATCGGCACGCTGCTCACCGGCAAAGCAACCCTGTCGCTGATCATCGGCATTCTGGTGGTGAAAACCATGATCTGGAGCCTGTCGCTGGGATCAGGCACCTCTGGTGGTGTGCTGGCGCCGGTTTTCATGATCGGCGCGGCGCTGGGTTCGCTGCTGGCCTATGTGTTTCCGCCGGTGGCGCCAGGATTTTGGGCGTTGATGAGCCTGGCAGCAGTGGTTGGCGGAGTGATGCGCAGCCCGCTGACCGGAGTGGTGTTCGCGATGGAGCTGACCCACCAGTGGGACGCGCTTACCCCGTTGATTGTATCCTCGACGGTCGCATTTCTGCTGTCCGTGCTGGTGCTGAAACGCTCGGTATTGACCGAAAAAGTAGTTCGCAAGGGCACCCATCTGACGCGTGAATACTCGGTCGATCCGCTGGAGGTATTCCTCGTCAGTGAGATCATGCCGAAAAGCTTTGTCAGTTTCCGAGTCGGCACCACGCTGCAGGCGGCCACAAACGAGGTAACCGGGTCGTGGACCGATGCTGGCCAGCGCAAACTCGAGCAAAGCCAGCGGCTGTATCCGGTGCTTGACGGTGCTGCTCACTTGGTCGGGGTAATTACTCGGCACCAGTTGCTGGACGCTGCCCTGGAACTTGTCGGAACGCCGGACACCCGGCTCGATGACGTGATGATCCATGAGATGGTGCTCGGCTATCCGGACATGACCTTGCGCGAGCTGGCCAACTTGATGGCGGAACGCCAAATCTCCAGCCTGCCGATCGTCGCACGCGAGAATCCGCGATGGGTACTCGGGGTCATGGCAATGGAACAGGTACTGGAGGCGCGGCGGCGCGACTTGAACGAAGAGCGCCAGGCCGAGCGTGTGCTCAATCTACCGTTGATTCGAGCAGCACGCGGCGGACTGCTCCTGTTGCGTCGCCGGCGCGATTGAGCCTGCGCGCTTACCCTACCGGGCAGGCTAATATTCCGCAGTCCTCGTCCCCCGGCACGGTAACACTGCTCACAAAGCCCGACGGAACGTAAGGCGTGAAAGGGGATACCATGAGCCGCCCCATTATCATGAATACAGCACTCACCGCTGACATCGGCGCGTTTATCATACTGCTGGGGCTCGTGGTGGCAGTACGCTTGCATTTCCGACATCTATGGCGCGGGTTCAGCCGCGGTCAACCCGCGCAATAGTGGTGACGCACGACGGCTCGGCCCACGTTAACCTATCCCAAGCATGCTGAGGTCAATGGTAGCCGATCAATGCCAGCAGACCGCCGGGCGCCCGATTAATTGGAAGAGACGTACTTCTCGCGCCGCAGGTTGTGGTTGTCGAAACCGATGGCCTTGAGACGCTCCACCGCCGCATCGATCATATCCGGGTTGCCGCACAGATAGACGATGTCGCGCTGCGGGTCCGGATTGAGTTCCAGCAGATGCTCCTGCACATAGCCCTTGCGTTCATGCGCTCCGGGCGGTTCGGACAGGTGCCGGCTGTAGCTGGCGATGAACTGGAACGCCGGGTTATCCCGCGCAAGGCGGAGGAAGTCCTCGCCGTACAGCAACTCGTCCGGTCCGCGCACACCCAGCAGCAGCGTGGCCGCATGCTTGCCGCCGGCGAGCCGTGCCTGCAGCTGCGGCAGCATGGCGCGATACGGCGACACGCCCGTGCCGGTGGCCACCAGCAGATAGCGCCCGGGTGGATCATCGCGCAGCATAAAACGCCCGAAGGGGCCGCTGGCTTGCAACTGCGCCCCCGGCGTCATGTCGTACAACAGCTTGGTGGCACGCCCACCCGTCACGTGGGTGACGGCGACCTGGACCTCGGCGGCGCTGCCGGGAATAGTGGCGATGCTGTAGCTGCGGCGCAACTCCATGCCATCCCACGGCAGGTGCAGCGTGACGAATTGGCCCGGTGCGTACTGCAGCGGCGCACCGTCGGCACGCCGGAAGTCGAGTTGGCGTACCCGCGCCGTGAGCATGCGGCTCGATTGCAGGATAAACGAGAACCTTTCGTGGCTCATGGGCTCCAGCCGGAAAAATACGTGATATTACGGGCAGGGGCGCACTTTTTACCATATCCGGCAGCATAATCCGAGCCCCGCATCCGGTTTTAGCGGTACCCTTAAGCATCATCACGGGAGAACCAGACCATGACTCAGCAATTCTGCAAACCGCTTGCGATGCTGCTCGGTAGCGCCCTGCTGTATACCACCGCCTTTGCCGGCCCCGGTGCCTCCGCCGGCAGTGACGCCATGCTGCACGCGGCGGTAAATGGCAACTGGCGCTCGCCGGCCAACAGGACGCGTGACCCATACCGGCATCCCATCGAGACGCTGGAGTTCTTCGGTATCCGGCCGGATATGACCGTCATCGAACTGTCGCCCGGCGGCGGCTGGTTCACGGAGATCCTGGCACCTTACCTGCATGACCATGGCCATTTGATCGAAGCGGTGCCGCCCATGGACAGCCACAGCCAGTTCATGCGCCGCATGGCCATCGCCTATGACAGGAAACTCAAGGCGGATCCCGCGGTGTACGGCCGCATCAAGACGCTGGACTTCGCGCCGCCGGCAGCCGTGAAGCTGGGACCGGATAATTCCGCCGACATGGTGCTCACTTTCCGCAACACCCATGACTGGCTGAACAACAGCCCGGAGACCTTGGCGGCGGTTTTCAGGGCCGCCTACAACGTACTCAAGCCGGGCGGCGTCTTCGGTGTGACGGATCATCGCGCCCGCCCCTACGCCGACGCAGTGCAAAGTTCCAAAGAACTGCACCGCATACCCGAGGACTACTTGATAGAACTGGTTCTCAAGTCCGGTTTCCGGTTGGCGGGGGTGTCCGAGATAAACGCGAATCCCAAGGATGATGAGACCGTGAACGTGCACCGCCTACCACCGGACCTCATGGGTCCAGAGAGCGAGCACGCGAGCATGAAGGCCATCGGCGAGAGCGACCGCATGACTCTCAGGTTCATGAAACCGCAGCATTGATGTTTGGCGGGCTGCTGGACGCCCTTTCCCAACATCCTCTCAGTAATCGGTAAATCAGGCGGCGTGCCTGTTGGCACGCCGCCTGTTTCACAAGAAAAGCGCGACGCGCTTTACCGGATGAAGCTGCCGTCCTGCAGTTCGCGCAGGGTCTGTTCGATTTCCTGGCGGGTGTTCATGACGAACGGCCCGTAGCGCACCACCGGCTCGTTCAGGGGCTTGCCGGAAATGAGCAGGAAATGCGCGCCCTGGCCGCCGCTGGCAACGCGCACCTCGTCACCATCGGCGAACACCACCAGCCGCGGGCCCTGGATCACAGTACCCGGCTCACCGTCACCGACGCCGAACTTGGCCTCACCTTCATATAGATAGGCAAACGCCGTATGCCCCTGCGCCACGGGCTGCGTAAACGCCGTCTGCGCAGGCATGGCCACGTCCAGGTATTCCGGATCGGCGGCGATCTCCCGTACCGCACCGCTGACAGTTCCCACCCGGCCGGCAATGACACGCACCTGCACGCCGCCGGCGTGCGTGACCACCGGGATGTCGCGCGCCGCCACTTCCTGGTAGCGCGGCCGGCTCATCTTGAGCTTCGCGGGCAGGTTCACCCACAGCTGGAAGCCGTCCAGACGGCCGCCGCGCAGCTGCGGCATCTCCTCGTGCAGGATGCCGCGGCCGGCGGTCATCCACTGCACATCGCCCGCCGCGATGGTGCCGGCGTGGCCGATGGAATCCCGGTGCCGCACTTCGCCGGCGAGCATGTAGGTGACGGTCTCGATGCCGCGGTGCGGGTGCATGGGAAAACCGGCGATGTAATCGTCGGGATCATCGGAACCGAAATGGTCGAACAGCAGGAACGGATCCAGATAATCCAGTGTGCGCGTGGCGATGCTGCGCTTGAGACGCACGCCGGCGCCATCGCTGGTAGCGGCGGGCTCGATGACGCGCTGCACTTTGCGGGATTGCGATGCCATGTTTACTCCGGGGTGGTATGGGCAGGAAATGGGGGCGAAAAACCAGCGCGCAAGTCCCACGCGCCGGGCGGCACACGCAGGCCTGTCCGGCAGCACATCAGTGCTGCAGCCGCTGCAAAGCTTCCCGGCAGACCGTCTCCAGGACTCCCCGGATCAGGGCCTGGGCACGTCCAAAGCGCGGATCCCCGGGGGCGGCAGCCGGCAGGCTCTCATCCATATATACCCGTTCACACATCTCGACCTGCAGCGCTTCGACTTCGGCCATCCCGCCATAGTGATCGGTGATGTAACCGCCCTTGTAGGGATGGTTGCGCATCACGCTCAACCCGGCCTTGCTGAAACCTTGCTCCACCGCATCCACCAGCCATGGCGCGCAACTGCCGCCGTCCCGGTCGCCGAGATAGATGTGGCTCTTGAGCTCGCCGTGCAACAGGTTGGCGCGGGAGGCCACACTGTGGAGATCGAGCAGGACCAGCCGCCCGAATTTCGCAATCTTCGCGCGGATGAGTTCCAGCAGCTGCCGGTGATAGGGCGCATGCACCAGCTCACGGCGCCGGTTGATCTCCTCCCGCGAGGGCGGTATCCGGTAAATCTCTTCGCCCCAGAAGGTCTTGAGCGCCACGCCGCCTGTTTCGAAACGTCCCGGATAGAGCGGCTTGTCGTCCGGCGGACGGTTCAGGTCCGCTACAAAGCGGCTGTAGGTGGCGTACAGAGTGGTCACTCCCAGGGCCGGCAGGAAATCGTAGAGCTGATGTAGATGCCAGTCGGTCATGGGCAGGCTGCGGATGTGGTCGGTGGCGAATTCCGCAGCAATGGACTCGGGTACATAGGTGCCCGCATGCGGGATGCTCGCCAGCACCGGTAACTCCGGCGCCACGGCTGCGCGAATCTCATAGGGTTTGCGCTGCATGCTTTACCCCTCAGTTCAGTCTTGCCACCACCTGGGCAAACTTGTTGGCGCTGTCCTCGGCGCCACTGACCGCACCGTGATCCACCCTGCGCCTGCCGCCCACGTATACCGCACCGATGTCATGGCGGCTGCCGCCGATGATGAAGGCATCCAGCAGCGTAGCGGCGTCATGGCCAAGCCAGGGTGAGGCCTGCTCATCCAGCACCAGCAGGTCGGCGCGCCGGCCGGGAGCGATGGCGCCCACCGGTTCCGCCAGTGCGGCCGCGCCACCCCCGCAGGCACGCTGCCACAGTGATGCGCCCAGACCGGCGGCCGTGGTCAGGCGTGCGCGCTGCTGCAAACGCAGACGCTGGCCGTATTCCAGCCAGCGCAACTCCTCCACCGCATCAATACGGCAGTTGCTATCGGAACCCACGGCGATGCGGCCGCCTTGACTGACGAATTCCGACGCCGCGAACAGGCCATCCCCCAAATAGGCCTCGGTGATGGGACACAGTACTATCGTGGCGTCTTGCTTCAGTACGGTCTGCAACTCGGCATCAGTGGCATGGGTGGCGTGCACCAGGTTCCAGTGCGGGCCGAGCTCCAAGGTGCGCGCCAGCAGCTCAATGGGAGTGGCGCCGAAGGCTGCGCGGCACTCCTCCACTTCGCGCCGCTGCTCACTGATGTGGATGTGCATCGGCCATTTGCCGCCGGACAGGCTTGCGACCGCTTGCACCAATTGTGCCAGCACCCGCGGCGGTACGGCGCGCAGCGAGTGCGGCGCAATGCCCAGCTTCACGCCGGGCAGTGTCTGCAGCAGCCGGCAGTAATCCTCAATGTTGTGGTGCACGAAGCGCCGCTGTTCATCACGAGCAGGCGTATTGAAACCACCGGTCTGATAGAACACCGGCAGCAGTACCAGATGTATGCCGGCGGCGCGGGCTGCCTCGATCACCGCCTGCCCCATCTCCGGTCCGGCACCGCCATCCGGCATATGATGCAGATAATGAAACTCCGCGACGCTGGTGAAACCGCCGCGCAACATCTCCAGGAAGGCCTCGCGGGCGATGATGAACATGTCCTCCGGCGTCACCCGGTTGGCGAGCCGGTACATGGCTTCGCGCCAGCTCCAGAAGGAATCCTCGCCCCGCGGTGTTTCACCGAAACCCGACAGGGCCCGCTGGAATGCGTGGCTGTGGGCATTGGGCAGGCCGGGGATGGCGAAAAAACCATCAGTCTTGCCGCCGGCCGGCTGCAGCGTCTCGATGATGCCTGCCGCATTGATCACCAGCGTCTGATTCCCGCGCAGACCTTCCGGCGTCAGCACGTATTTAAAAGTGAGGCGGGTGTGCATACTCTTATGCTCTCAGATTCGCGCCCCCCGGCATAGGGACCGACCGTGTACGACCTGCTCATCAAGAACGCCCGCCTCCATCCCATGCAGCAGGACGCCGCGGTATCCCCGGCCCGCACCCTGGCGGTGAACGCCGGCCGCATCGCCGCCCTGGGTGTGCCGGATGATGCGCCTGCCCGGGAGATCTTCGATGCGGAGAACCGCGTAGTACTGCCGGGTTTCGTGGATTGCCACACGCATGCGCTGTATGCCGGTGACCGCGCCGCCGAACACGGCATGCGGCTTGCCGGCGCCAGCTATGCCGACATCGCCAAAGCGGGTGGCGGTATCGTGACTACGGTGGATGCCGTGCGTACGGCGAGCGAGCCGCTGTTGGTGACCCAGACCCTGCCGCGACTGCGGGCATTGCAGTCCGAAGGTGTGACCACCATCGAGATCAAAAGCGGTTACGGGCTGGATACGGATAACGAGCTCAAGATGCTGCGCGCCATCCGCGCACTGCGCCGCCATCTGGACATGGACATCGTGCCCACATTCCTGGGTGCGCACAGCGTGCCGCGGGGGCGGGAGCGCAGTGAATATTTGGTTGAGGTCATAGGGGAAATGCTGCCGGCGGTGGCACAGGAGGGGCTTGCTGAAGCCGCCGATATCTTCGTGGAGGATATCGGCTTTACGGTCGACGACCTGCGCGCGCTTTCCGTGGAGGTCAAGAAGCACGGTTTGAAACTCCGTGCCCACACCGACCAGCTCTCCCGTCTCGGCGCCACCGCCGCCGCGGCGGAACTGGGGGCGCTGAGCTGCGATCACCTGGAATATTCGAGCGAGGAGGATGTGGCCGCCATGGCTCGATACGGGACGGTGGCGGTGCTGCTGCCCGGGGCATTCTATTTCCTGCGCGAGAACCGCAAACCGCCGGTAGCCCTGCTGCGGCAACACGGCGTGCCCATGGCCGTGGCCACGGATCTCAATCCCGGCTCCTCGCCGCTGGTGAGTCTGCTCGCCGCACTGCACCTGGCGGTGCACCTGTTCGATCTCACCCAAGAGGAAGCGCTGCTCGGTGTGACGCGCAATGCCGCGTACGCCCTCGGGCGCGCGGACAAAATCGGCAGTCTCGCTCCGGGCCTGCATGCGGATTTCTGCGTATGGGACATCCCGGCACCCGAATTCCTTGTCTATCAACTGGGCGGCATCAGACCGGCTGCCGTATTCTTCAAGGGAAAACACACATGACCAGCACCTTGCGGCTCAGCGGAGCCGATCTCACCCTGCAGGCCCTCGCCGGATTCGACCGCACGCGCCCGCGCGTGGAGCTTGCCGCTGCCGCGCGCATTCAGATGCAGGCCAGCGTGCACACGGTCAGCGAGGTCATCCGCAGCGGCCGGGTCTGCTACGGCATCAACACCGGTTTCGGCGCACTGGCGCGCCAGCACATCTCCCGCGACAAGCTGGTGCAACTGCAGTACAACCTGGTGCGCAGCCATGCCTGTGGCGTGGGCGAAGCGCTGCCAGCCACGGTGGTGCGCCGCATCATGCTGCTCAAGGCCAACAGTCTGGCCATCGGCAACTCCGGCATCCGCCCGGCAGTGGTTGAAACGCTGCTGGCGCTGCTTAACCACGATGTGCTGCCGGTGATCCCCGCCCAGGGCTCCGTGGGCGCCTCCGGCGATCTGGCGCCCCTCGCCCATCTCACCCTGGCGCTCATCGGCGAAGGCGAAGCGCTGCACGCCGACAAACTGCTTAAGGACAAGGATGTGCTGACTGCCGCCGGCGTGAGCCCGGTGCAGCTGGAAGCCAAGGAGGGGCTGGCGCTCCTCAATGGCACCCAGATGAGCGCGGCGCTGGCCATCGAAGGCCTGCTGCAGTCGTATACCGCGCTGCGCACCGCCATCGTGGTGGGCGCATTGACGCTGGAAGCCATGGCGGGCAGTTACAGCCCCTTTGATGCGCGCATCCACGCGGCCCGCAACCTGCCGGGACAGATCCGGGTGGCGGCGTTGTTCCGTGGCCTGCTCAGCGGCAGCGAACTCTGGCAATCCCACCAGGGGTGCGACCGCGTGCAGGACCCCTACGCGCTGCGTTGCATGCCGCAGGTATACGGCGCGGTGTGGGATACCCTCACCCATGCCGCCGATCTGCTCGGATGCGAATGCAACAGCGTATCCGACAACCCGCTGATTTTCGGCGAGGAGGTGCTCTCAGGCGGTAATTTCCATGCGGAGCCGCTGGCCTTCGTGGCCGATTTCATGGCCATCGCCGCCACCGAACTCGGCAACATCTCCGAACGGCGAACCGATCTGCTGCTCAAGAGGATCAACCCGCGGCTGGAGATGTTCCTGGCCCGGGATCCCGGCGTGGAGTCCGGCTTCATGATCGCCCACGTGACCGCCGCCGCGCTGGCTTCCGAGAACAAGACCCTGGCACACCCGGCCTCCGCCGATACCATCCCCACCTCGGCGGGCCAGGAGGACCATGTCAGCATGGCGCCGTGGGCGGGACGCAAGCTGTTGCGCATCCTCGACAACCTGTTCTGTATCCTCGCCATCGAAGCGCTGGCGGCAGCCGCGGCCATCGACGCCCAGCGCCCCCTCAAGACCACCCGCGAACTGGAAGCCGTGCACGCCGCCCTGCGTCAGCTCGTGTCCTCGCACACCGGCGATCGGCGGCTGGACGGCGACATCAAGCGGCTGGCAGCGGCGCTGGCGCAGGGTCTGTTGTCGGACAAGTTGGCCGTGCCGGCGGACGCAGCGCTGTTCGCCTGAGAGAGCCATGCAACGGACTGTTTCCCATTGAAATATCCGCGCACCGGTTAGCTCGTAATTATGTCACTCAAACGCCGTAGTGAATTTTTTTCGCTATAATCACCGCAACGTCCCAACCAGGCGCTGGGTGAAAACCACCACCCCCGAGAGGATGCTTGGTTATGACGCCCTCATGCAACGTGAGGGAGTCAGGGGCCTCTCGTTTCCCCCCTTTGACGAGAGGCCCCACTTTGTTTCTGTCCAAGTCGTCAAGTTCCATCACTCTAGGAGTCGGACGCGGTACGCGGTAGACTTGCCGTTGGACAAAGCGCACCCCTCAGCCGTATCGCCATACCCTGGCCTGGAGTTCCGATGCTCAGACTGATCACCCGGTCCGCCGTACTTCTGTGCGCGCTGCTGCTGGCCAGTTGCTTTGGCAGCAGCAGCTCTTCCACCGGCATCAATATATACGTGGCCGATGCCCCCATCGATAACGCCACCAGTGTCATGATCACCCTGACGGGGGTACACCTGACCGGCGCTGCCGGTACCCAGGATTTCATATTTCCAACGCCGTTACCGCTCAATTTCTACCAGCTCCAGGCCGGCCTCTCCGCATTCCTGATAAATTTCAGTCCGCCGCCGGGCCAGTATACCGGTGTCACGCTGGATTTCAGTGCACCGCCCGGCACCCTCGCTTCGAACATCACCCTGGTGGGCAATGCAACACCGTTCTCGCTGTATATCCCGAGCAGCGCACCCACCAGCATCAGCGTGCCTGCGAACATCATTATTCCTCCATTCAGTACGGTGAATATCACAGTGGATCTGGACCTGCGGAGATCCATCTACCAGGATCCCAACAACCCGGCACAGTACATCCTGCAACCGGCATTGCGGGTTGTGGACAATGCCGATGCAGGCAACATCAGCGGCACGGTTGCACTCACGCGCGTAACTTCCGGTTGCACGCCCGCCGTGTATGTTTACAGCGGAAACGTGACACCTGCGGACGTTAACATCAACGCCCCGGCCGGCAGCGTGCAGCCCATCAGTACGGCGCTGGTGGCCCTGAATGGCACCACCGTGCAGTACAACTTCACCGACGCCTTCCTGCCTGCGGGCTTGTACACCCTGGCATTCACCTGTCAGGCCGCCATGGATGACCCCACCAAGAGTGACAATCTCAGCTTCACCTCCGTGACTACGACCACGGTGACAGCGGGCCAGACGGACATAGTCCAGCTGAACTGAGGCACCGCCAGGCGGGTAAACTGGTATTCCGTTGGAATGGTATCGCCCGCGACAGGGAGGTCGCAAAAGGGCTGGGTGCACAGCCCGGGAGGTGTAGTCGATGGTAAGGCATGCATGCAAGCTCCTGATCCTGCCCGTCAGTGTCGCGCTCGCTGGTTGCGGCGGCAGCTCCGACGGCCGGCTCAAGCTCTCTGTCACCGACGCGCCGGTGGACTATGCCACCAGCGTGGTGGTGGAAATCACCGGCGTGGAATTACAGCCCGACACCGGCATTCCCATCGTCTATACCTTTGCACAACCACAACAGGTGGATCTGCTGCAACTGCAGAACGGCATCAGCACGCCGCTGTTCCAGGGCCTGCAGATTCCCGCCGGTCATTATCAGTGGCTGCAGCTGGAGGTGAGCGCCAGCTCCGGCACCATGAATTCCTATATCGTGCTGAACGACGGTAGCCAACATGCGCTGGTGATGCCCGCCGCTGCCCAAGCGGGTCTGCGCACCGCCAGCGGTTTCACCATCACCGCCAACAGCGGCAGCGCACTGACGCTGGAATTCGATGCCCGCAAATCAGTTATCGCTCCGCTGCCAGGATCCACCGACTACCAGCTGGAACCGGTGCTGCGTCTCGTGGACAACAGCGGAGTGGGCAATATAATCGGCTTTGTGGCGGGGACGCTCATCACAAGCGGCTGCACCCCGACGGTGTATGTATACACCGGCAACGTCTCCAGCCCGGCGGACCTCAACAATACCGCACCCGCCTCCAGCCAGCCGCTGACAGAATCGGCAGTGACCCTGGATAACAGCACCGGCAATTACGATTTCACCGCCGCCTTCCTGCCACCGGGCACCTACACGCTGGCCTTCACCTGCGATGCAGCCGCGGATAATCCCGCCGCCGCCGATACCATCAGCTTCAGCCCGGTAATCACGGCGCCGGTAGTTGCAGCCCAGACGGTACTGGTCACGCTGAAATAACCGCGCCCGGCGATCCCGGCCCGCGTGCCTGGAGTGGGGTGATTTTTATTTCCTGCCCATGATCCCGTGCCGGTCGTAGCGGCGAAACACCCGCTGGTAGCCGATCACATAAAGCAACTGCAATCCCGCCGCCACATAGAACGGTGTAATGAACAGGCCGGCGGCGATCATGGGACCGGCGACGCCCGGGCCCATTGATTGCGGCACCTGGAAAGAAGCCGCATTGATGCTGGCCGCCAGTCCGCGGCGTTCATCCCGCACCAGCGACACGATCTGCGCCTGGCGTGCGCCCACCGAAGCACCACCGCTGGCGAGCCGCAGCATGTACATGAGTGCCGCCAGCCAGAACCAGGGCATGAGCGGCAGTAACGCCAGCAGCAACACCCCCGCGCCGCGTGTCCATACCACGGAGCTCACCAGGCCATGGCGTTGCGCAAACCGGCCAGTGTACAGCGCCGCCATGCCGGTGAGGCAGAAGGTGACGGCCATCACCGGTGCGATGCTGCCGGCAGTGGCATGGAACCTGAGCGCGAACCAGTAAGAGATGAGCGGGCCGGTGAGGCCCATGGACAGGCCGTTGAGGGTGTTGAGCTGCATCAGCCGCCACAGGATGTGGTTCTCGCGTCGCCTCACGCGCTGCCGCGGCACCGCGGTGGCGCGCGCCAGAGGTGCCGGTTCCTTGGCGTATGCCAACAACCACAGGTTCACCAGGCTGCCGGCCGCCACCAGCACGAACATCAGGCTGTAGGCGGCGTGCGGGTTCCAGCGCTGCACCCAGAAGCCCGGCAGCATGGCGAGCAAGGCGCCCACTGCCATGCCCAGGAAGCCCAGCGCATTATTGAAGCTATACACCCAGCCGCGCTTGTCCGCGGCCACCACCTGGGCGAGCCAGGCCTGCTCCGCCGGCGCGAACGGGCCGGCGGCGCCGTTCATGCCGCGGCCGAAACCGCCCACCACGATGGCGGCGGCGAGCACCGCGGCATTGAGCGTCAGCAACGGAGCCAGCCCGCAAACGAATGTAAGCAGCTCGTTGCAGATGAGGAACGGCTTGCGCCGCAGCCGGTCGCTCACCACGCCGATGATGATGCTCAACCCGGCCGCCGACAGCCCGCCGCCGGTGAGCACCAGACCGATGGCGAGACCGCTCCAGCCGAGCGCGTGCAGATACAGCGCAAGGTCAACGACCAGCGCCCCCTGGGCCACGCTGCGGGCAGTGCGTGCGGCCAATAATCGGCGCGCGGTTGGGTGCAGTTCACGCCAGAGTGTCATGGGATGGTCGGACTAACCGTCGCGGCAAAGTGCAGAGCCTGCCGCGGACCTGGGATTTTTCACGGCTCGGGCTATACTCGCATGTAAGCGGCTCTTGGCGGGCATCTCAATTATATCAAGACCAACAATGTTCAGGTTGCTGCGCACCTCGGATTTATCCTTAGGCCAGAAGCTCGCA
>JAGWNO010000045.1 GCA_028871235.1 Gammaproteobacteria bacterium | reverse complement strand
AGCACTCAGCACCAGCAAAAAACTCCTAGGCTGCATGGGGAGCGGTGGTGGGGAATTCAAGCCGCACGCGCCGGTTCTGACGGCCTTTCTTTTCGATCCTGGTGATACTCACTTCGCCGATTTCGCCGATGCGCGCCAGGTGCGTGCCGCCGCAGGGCTGGAGGTCAATGCCCTCGATGTTCACCAGCCGGATGCGGCCGGCGCCGCGCGGCGGCTGGACCGACATGGTTTTCACCAGCTCCGGGCGCGCGTCCAGTTCCGCGTCGGTGATCCAGCGGAAAGACACGGGCGTGTCGCTTTTGATCAACGTGTTCAGTTTTTCGCTGACCTCCGCGGCATCCGGACTTTCCGGCAGATCGAAATCCAGCCGGCCGTAGCCGTCGCCCACCTGCCCGCCGGTGACCGGCGCGATAATCACTGCGCTCAAAAGATGCAGACAGGTATGCATGCGCATCAGCCGGTAACGCCGTGCCCAGTCAATTTCCGCGGTGACCCGCGTGCCCGGCTTGGGCCAGTCCGCCGCTTCCGCCGGGATATGCAGAATCTCGCCCGGCAGCGCGCCCTTGCGCGTGTTGGTGACGCGTAATTCATGACCATCCGCGTAACGCAATACCCCCGCATCGCCCGGCTGGCCGCCACCCTCGGGATAGAACACCGTGCGGTCTAGCTGGATGCCGCATTCACCCACAGTCACCACTTCCGCCTCGCACTCGCGGGCATAGGCATCGGTACGGAACAGTTCCTCGGTCATTTCTGTAACTGGTCCCCGGCGGCCGGCTCGAACCTGAGGGCCAGGGAGTTGATGCAGTAGCGCAGGCCGGCGGGCGCGGGACCGTCCTCGAACACGTGCCCCAGGTGCGCGTCACAGCGCGCGCACACCACTTCCACGCGCCGCATGCCGTGGCTCGAATCCGCGTGCTCCTCCAGGCTCGTGCTGCCGGCCGGTGCGGTGAAACTCGGCCAGCCGCAGTGGGACTCGAACTTGGTATCCGAAGTAAACACCGGATTCCCGCAGCACACGCAGCGGTATACGCCCGCCGCGTTATTGTGCAGATATTCACCGGTACCGGGTCGTTCCGTGGCCTGCTTGCGTGTCACCGCGTATTGCTCCGGCGTGAGTTCGGCACGCCAGGCTTCATCGGGTTTGCGGATCTTGTCCACCGATCTCACCACAGTAATCCGTTGGGTTTCTTTTTGGCGAGGAAATAATCCAGCCCCAACACCCGGCCACACTGGGTGAACACCAGCGCAAACAGAATCATGATGAACAGACTGTCATGATTGGTTGGATCCCAGAAAGTGGCGCCCTTCATGAACCAAAAGTTGAGCACCATGAATAATCCCACCAGCGCGGACAACCGCGACAACAAACCGAGTACCAGACCGATACCGACCGCGAGTTCACCGACGGGCACGAGCCACGCGAATACCTGATAGTGGACGGTCGCAAACGCAAGGAACCCCTGGTAGAACCCGAATGCGGTTTTGCTGGATGCTTGCAGATAGCCATGCAGGCCCTCGGGCCACTGGCCGAAATGCATGAGCTTGCCGCTCACCGCGACGAGCCACAGGATGCCTAGGGCGATGCGCAACACCGCGACCGGCCAGCCGGCGATGCGGTCACTGAAAAGAGCCTGGGACATGACGCTCTCCCGCTTGCTTGTTGAGATGGGCGGATTGCGCCGCGCCGACCGTCACTTAGCACCACGCGGTGGGGGCAATATGCCGCCATGAGTATGCGCCCGGCGACGCCTTGCGTCACAGGCGGGAGCGGCGCTGGACCCGACGCAGCGGGACGCGGAGGCAGCATTCCGGCAGTTGTTCTGGTAACCTATGCGGCGCTTCCGATAATGTCATTCAAGACCCCGACTCTAATGGGAGACCATCCGATGCGGAGCCGCGTTGTTGCCATCGTCATCGCCTGCGTCGCGATCAGCGTGAACCTGGCCGCCCGGGCCGGCGGCGACGCCGCCAAGGGCAAAATCGAATCCTCCACCTGTCTCGGCTGTCACGGTATCGCCGATTACACCAACGTCTACCCCACCTATCGCGTGCCCAAACTCGCCGGCCAGCATGCCGCCTATATCGTGCAAGCCCTCAAAGAATACAAATCCGGCGATCGCGCCCACAGGACCATGCACGCGCAGGCTTCTTCCCTCACCGACCAGCAGATGGCGGATATCGCCGCCTACTTTCAGAGCCTGGGCGGTCAGGGCGGCGGCAAGCATTGACAACCTGAACAGCAGGGCAAGACCATGAAGAAACTCCTCAGTTTTTTTGCGCTCCTCGCCGGGATGTTCGCCATGCAAGCGGTGCTGGCCGACGGCAATTTCGAGACCGGCAAACAGAAAGCCCAGGTTTGTGCCGCCTGTCACGGCGCCAACGGCATCAGCACCTCCGATCAGTTCCCGATCCTCGCCGGACAGTATTACGACTACTTGGTGCAGGCGCTGCATGAGTACAAGGATGGCGCGCGCAAGAACCCCATCATGGGCAACATGGCGGCGGGCCTCTCCGACCAGGACATCAAGGACCTGGCCACTTACTTCTCCACACTGCCCGGCCCGCTGCATACCCTGCCGCGGCCGGACTGAGCACCCGCCCGCATGAGGCCGGCACCGCCCCGCTCCCGCGGGGCGTTTTCATTCTAGTATCTGCCCATGGCTTTTCTCAACGGCAGGATCGTCATCCTTACCGGCGCTTCCCGGGGGCTCGGCGTGGTCATCGCCCGCGCGCTCGCCGATGCAGGCACAGCCCTGGTACTGGCGGCACGCTCCCGGGAACAACTTGACAGCGTCGCCGCGGAACTGACCGGCCACGGCGTGCGGCTGCTGAGCGTGATCTGTGATGTCACCCGCGAGCACGACCGCGACCTGCTGTTGCAGCGCAGCCTGGACAGCTTCGGGCGGGTGGACGTGCTGGTGAACAACGCCGGTGCCGAAGAACTGTGCGCCTATGCCGAACAGGACCCCGCCATGGTGACGCGCATGATCGAGACCAACCTGCTCGCGCCCATGCTGCTCAGCCGCGCGCTGTTGCCTCGCATGCTGGCGCAGCACAGCGGCCATATCGTCAACATCGCGTCGCTGGCGGGACGCACCGGCATGCCCTTCGGTGCGGCTTATGCCGGCAGCAAGGGCGGTCTGGCGGAGTGGAGCATCTCGCTGGCCGCGGAACTGGCCGGCAGTGGCGTGGCGGTATCGGTGATCTGCCCTGGTTTCGTGAGCGGCACCGGCATGTTCGCGCGCAAACACGCCACACCGCCGCGGACACTGGGCGCCTCACGGCCGGAAGACGTGGCCAATGCCGTGCTCAACGCGCTGCGGACAGGGCGCGTGGAAATCGTGGTGAACCCGAAGCCGGTGCGTCTGCTCATGGCCCTGAAGGCGCTGTCACCGGACCTTGCCCTGAAGCTCGCCCGCCGCCTGGGGCTGATGGCATTCCTCCGCCAGCTCGCGCGTGCTGCCCACGAGGAAAAACAGCCGTAACAACAGCAGAGGTTCAATTGCTTGACAGGGTCAATGCCACCTTGCCGGTGTTGACCAACAAGTTGATCGAATCCTTGCCGGGACCTTTGTAAGTCAGGCTGCTTCCCGTGCCCCCCTTCTGCAGTTCACCGGCCGGCACACCATTGACTGTCAATCCCACATCGCCGATATCCGCGTTGAGTGTCACGTCGCCGTAGTTCAACGCAGGGGCCCTGGCCTCGATCTTGCCGACGTTGGCGGTGATCTTCAGGGTTCCGCCTGGGATATCCAGTGACACCTTGCCGACGTTCAAACTGGCTTCCACTCCCCCGGCGATTCCGCTGACCTGCAGCTTGCCGATATTGATATGGCTATTTATCCGCACGCTCGCGGGAATGGCGACGGTCCATTCCTCGTTGACATCGTCGGAATCCGAGTTGCCCGGATACTGCACACTCAACCCGAGGGTGCCGTTGCTGAGCTCGTGGCTGATTGCGGCAGCGCGTATCGCCTCAGGACTTTTACTGCGGGTGAACAGATCCCAGAAATAATTGTTCGAGGGCATCAATTTGACGCTTGCGTGCACTTTGGCATCCGTGCTCGGCGTTATGGTCAGCACACCGATGTTGACCTTCATGAGCAACGCCGTTACGCCGGCGGCGGACATCGTCATCTCCAGGGTACGCGCCTGCCGCTGCGGTGCGCAGGCGGTCAGCGGCAGCAGAAACAGCATTACGGCAACGCGTCGCATGGCCAGACTCCTTCGATCGCAGGCTACATGGTCAGTCTCCAGTGAGCATGATTGTCTGCGAGTGCCGGGCCCCAATGCAAGCGACTGTTCTTTACAGACAGGGAGTGTCAGGCCATGCTTACCAGAGACCTCAACATGTCGAACGACCCAAGGCGTGTTTCATGTCCGATATTCCCATCATCCGTCATGTGTCCGATACCGCGCTGTGGGTCGCGATGTATCGCGCCGTGGAAAGCGAGCGGCCGGACGCACTGTTCCATGATCCCTACGCGCGGACGCTGGCCGGCGAGCGCGGCCGGCAGATCTTCAGCGATCTGCCGCGGGCTAAAAACCATGCCTGGCCGATGGTGGTGCGCACGCAGCTACTGGACGAACTGATTCTCGCTGCCGTCGAACAGGATGGCTACGATACCGTGCTCAATCTTGCTGCGGGTTTGGACACGCGTCCCTACCGTCTCGCGCTGCCTGCTGCGCTGCGCTGGGTGGAAGCAGGCCTGCCGGGCATGATCGAATACAAGTCAGCGGCGCTCAAGGATGCACGGGCCTTCTGCCGGCTGGAACGCCATGCGCTGGACCTCGCCGATGAGACGGCACGCCGCGTGCTGTTCGCGCGGGTCAGCGCGGCCGCCAATCGCGCACTGGTGATCACCGAGGGGCTGCTGGTGTACCTCGGCGTGGAGCAGGTGCAAGCCCTGGCTGCTGACCTGCATAGCCAACCCGCCTGCAAGCGCTGGCTGACCGACCTCGCCTCTCCACGCACGCTGCGGATCATGCGGCGCTATCATGGTAAACAGATGGCGGATGACGTGCATTTCCAGTTCGCGCCGGTGGAACACGCGGAATTCTTCCGGCCATTGGGCTGGAACCCGGTTGCGTTCCACTCGATATGGGACGCAGCGAAACGCCTGCAGCGGCGCATGCGTGGCGCCTGGCTGCTCGATCTGTGGTTGCGGCTGATCCCCGGCGCCCGCGAACAGGCCCGCAGGATGGGCGGCATCGTTGTGCTGGAGAAACGCTGAACCGCCAGGTCCTCAGCGGTGCGCACGCGCCTCGATGTCATCGAGATAGCCGCTGCCGAGCATGGCCATCTGCCCTGCTATCCATGTCTGCCGGCGGCGCAAGTAGGTGGACGGGTCCATGACGTCGAAACGGTCCGGCGCCGGCAGCGCCGCCGCCAGCAGCGCTGCTTCCTCGGATGTGAGTTGTGCGGGAATCTTGTTGAACAGATGCCGCGCCGCAGCGCCCACGCCGAACACGTTGCTGTCGAACTGGGCGATGTTGAGATACATTTCTAGGATGCGTTCCTTGGGCCACTCGGTTTCCAGCAGCACGGTGAAATAGGCTTCCACCGCCTTGCGGAAATAACTGCGGCCGGGCCAGAGATACAGATTCTTGGCGGTCTGCTGGCTGATGGTGCTGGCGCCGCGGATGCGGTGACTGACGCGGTTGTGATGCAGCGCGGCGTCGATGGCCACCCAGTCAAAGCCGTGGTGCCAGGGGAAATCCTGGTCCTCCGAGGCCACCACCGCGAGATGCATGGCCGGCGCCATGTCGGCATAATCCACCCAGTGATAATCAATGCGCGCCCGCGGCTCGCCGTGATCGCGCAGATACAAAAGCCGCTGCTGCATGAAAGCTGTGGTGCCGGGATCCGTTATACCGCGGAACGCGACACCCACCAGAGTGGCAAGCAGCCACAACCACATGAGCGTGACAAGACGCCACGTCAGCCGGCGCCATAAACCGGCGGCCGCGGGCGATTCCGCGATCTCATGCATGCTGTGCCAGCCCGCGTCGCGTCAGCAGATACACGGCAAAGCTCGGCAACCAGTGGCTGCCTTCATAATGTTCCGCCGTCACCGCCGCCAGGCCGGTCTCGCCATGGACACGCGCCGTGGCGAGCAGTGCAGCCCGGCGCCTGTCGCTCATGGGCAACCCACCAGCGATGCCTTCCAGCATCCAGGCGCGGCTGAGATTCAGTCCGTCCAGGTGCGCGAGCTTGCCGTCGGAGGGATCGCGTGACGTGACCGGCCGCAGCCATGCGTCGCTGCCTCCATCCGGAATCTGCGGCAGGAATTTTGTCAGCCAGATTACAAAATCTTCTTGCGGCAATATCCGGCGCATGAGGTCCGCTTCGGCGAACGCCGGCGAAAGAAAGTCATGGCCGGAAGGCTCGTAAGCAAGCGGCGCGCTCACGTCATGCAGGTAAAAATCGCGACTGCGGGATTCCACCAGACTTGCCAAATTCGCGTCGCCTGCAGTCTGCGCCCAGTCGTGCACCAAACCCAGCGCGAATGCCGTCTGGGAATGCTCACCAGCCCGCACCGGATGGCTGAGTTTCGGCAGCCATTCGCCAAACCGCACTGCTCCGAGTCCCGTGAGCGGCGCCAGGGCCGCGCGCCAGGCCAGGGCCTGCGGCGTGCCCCACTCCGCCAGCTCCGTGTCCAGTTGTAACAGCCATGCGAGGCCGTAAGGCCGTTCAAAACCGGCGCGGTGCGATTGCTCGAAATAACTCCGTTCCGCCGCAAGGTTCTGCGGCGTGAGCTGCCGATCCAGCAACACAGCAACCCCGGCGGCGAAATCCGCCTGTGGAAACAGGCGCAGCAGGCGCACCAGCAGCCAGTGGCTGTGCACCGCGGAATGCCAGTCGTAACTGCCGTAAAATGCCGGATGCAGCATGCGCGGCGGCAAGGCATCCGCGTCACTGTTCAGCATGTGCGTTATATGGCTGGGATATTCGCGACGCACGTTGTCGAGCGCCATGTGTGCGAACCGCGTAGCGGTCTTTTCATCGAGTTGCAATGCGGCGGCAGTCATAAATCCACCGGCTCCACATCCTGCGCCGCCAGCGGCTCACCCAAAAACAGACTGCCCACGCGCGCAAAGCGTTCGGCACCGTCGGTGGCAAGAAAGCATGCATCGCCCTTGGCATTTTGACTGCGCCTGAGTTTCTGTTCAGCGAGCAATTTTTCCACGACCAGCGCCACGGTCTCACCGGAATCCACCAGCGCCACTTCCGGTCCCGCCACATGGGCAATGGCTTCCCGGAGCAACGGGAAATGAGTGCAGCCCAGCACCAGGCAGTCGAGGCCGTCGCGCTTTTTTTCCTCCAGCAGCGGATGCAGGTACTCGCGCACCACGGCTTCCACCAGCGGCCCGCGGGTCCAGCCCTCCTCGGCAAGCGCCACCAGCAGCGAGCAGGCCTGGGAGAATACGCGCGCGTCCGGGCGGCGCGCTTTGATGGCGCGCGCATAGGCGCCGCCACGCACCGTGCTTTCGGTGGCGAGCACGGCGATGTGGCCGCTCTTCGATACCCGCACCACCGCCTCGGCGCCGGCTTCCACCACCCCCACCACCGGCAGCGGCGCGAATTCCCGGGTGAGTGCCGGCATGGCGACCGCGGAAGCGGTGTTGCAGGCAATGACCAGCATCTTCACGCCCCGCTCCACCAGATGCGTGGCCGCCTGCAGCGCATAGCGACTCACGGATTCCGCACTCTTGGTGCCGTAAGGCAGACGCGCGGTGTCACCGAGATACAAAAGATGTTCGCCGGGCAGGCGCGCGCGCACGGCCTTGAGCACCGTGAGTCCGCCAACGCCAGAGTCGAAAATGCCGATGGGACGGTCGGCGCCACCGGGATTTGCTGGCAGCTTCGTTGACATCTCCTATTGTTGCGCAGCGATGTCGGCATCATGGATATGCTCCGCCTTCCACACCATGGCCATGTGGATGCGGTCCCAACCACTCGGGTGATCGAAGAAGATGAACTCCTCCACCGGTCCCGGATGCATCTTGCGGTACTCGGAGAGGTGCAGCGCCGCCTGGGCAAAGCCATCCGGCTGGCGCGCAGCATTCAGACCGAAGATATCCGCTTCCGCCTCCATGCTGCGGGTGATGGTGTTGTTCACCGGGGTCATAACAAACATGAACAGCGTGAACAGCACGGCCAGCAATGGCAGGCCGGCCACGTCCGCCACACCGCGGATACCCCAGCGTTCACCCCAGCGCCGCTGTGACCAGTCGAACCCCCGGTGCACGAAGGCGAAACCCAGCACAATGACCAGGCCGAACATTACGATGCCCTTATATATGTGGTTGAGTACGTAATGGCCCATCTCGTGACCCAGCACCGCTTTGATCTCCGCCGCTGATCCGCGGTTCAGCAGGTTGTCATTCATGCTGATGCGGGTGGTGCCGAACATCCCCGAGACGTTGGCGCTCATGCGTTTGCTCTGCTTCGAGGCATCGAACTCATATACGTTATCCGCCGGAACACCGTTGGCCCGCGCCAGCGACAGGATCTGCGCCTTGAGCTGGCTCTCCGGCAGCGGTTTATAGATGTTGAACAGCGGCGTGATGTAGACCGGCGCGATGGTCACGACTATCACCAGGAAAACCAGCGCCACACCGGCGCCCCATAACCACCAACTGCGTGTGAACTTGCGGATCACGGCATACATGACTGCCAGCAGGATGGTGCCGAGGATCAGGAAAACCAGCAGTTCCTTGCCCTGATCCCCCAGCCAATGGCCGAAATCCTGGTTGGACAGGCCGTACTGGTGTTCGCGCAGGAACCCCTCGTATACCGACAGCGGCAAGGTAAGCAGGGTGACGGACACGATGTACTGCACTGCATAGAATGCCGTCTGCAACCACTTGTGCCGGGTGATGCGCTCTGCAAGATCGCGCATGCGCTTTGATAGTCGCGTGCCGAGCAGCAGCCAGGCGACGCCGAGAGCCCACAGACAGTCCCACAGAATCAGCCAGTAGCCGCCCTCGAAATAGGCGTCGGAGCGGGCCATGGCCTGCGGCGGGAGATGCGCCATGTACGCCGCGGTGGCAGCGTCCGCGTCAAAACTTGGGTTGGCCGTTGCCGCCGCTGTATTGGCATCCGGTTTGCTTGTATCTACAGCAACTGCCGGAGCGGCTGCCAGCATGACGGCCAGAAAGGCAAATATGAGGCGTCGCATGATTGAAAACCCTCCCTCCGGGGGGCCTACACACTACCGAAAGCGCCGGGCACCCGCCAGCGCGCGCCCGCGCCGCGCGGGCCTCTGACAAGGATTGTCAGATTTGGACACGGCCCCCACGGCCGATCAATGCCGGTGAGTGCCACCGGATCGATGCCCAGAGAACCGGCACCAAACACGACAAGGAAACACGCATGTCCCTGGACCCGAAATGCCGGCTGCTGCTGCTGAGCAGCTCCCACACCCCCGCGACCGCCTACCTGGAGCACGCACGCCGCTACTTGCGTGGTTTACTGGGAGGCAAGGTGCGTCGCGTGTTGTTCATACCCTACGCGCGCGTGGACGGAGACTATGCCGGGTACCTGGCGCGGACACGCCCAGCCTTCAAGGCAGCGGGTTGCGAACTCGCCGGCATCCATGACTGTGCGGCCCCGGCGCAAGCCATCGCCGAAGCGGAAGCGCTGGCAGTGGGCGGCGGCAACACTTTCCTGCTTCTCCATGAGCTGTATACCCGCGGGCTGCTACGCCGTCTCCGCCAGCGCATCGTTCATGGCGTACCGTATGTCGGCTGGAGCGCCGGCACCAACCTGGCGTGCTCCACCATCCGCACCACCAACGACATGCCGGTGATCTGGCCGCGACGCTGCCAAGCGCTGGCGCTGGTGCCGTTCCAGATCAACCCCCACTACATTGATGCGCATCCGCCCGCTCACACGGGTGAAACGCGCGCTGAGCGGCTGACTGAATTCACTTTGCTCAACCCGCATACGCCAGTGGTAGGACTGCGTGAAGGCAGTGCCCTGCAGGTGGAAGACGGGCGCATCAGGCTGCTGGGCCGTAAAAGCGCGCGGATATTCTGCGGCGGCCGGGCATGGAACGTGGCCCCACGGGAGTCGCTGCAATTCCTGCTGGAACAGGCAGCGTGAGCGGCCGCTTCCCGGTATGGCTCCGCCAGCCGCTATAATCGATCTGTCCGCGCTTGCGGATCCTACCAGTCAGGTCATCTGCAGGAGTCAGGCATGGGCAAAGGCGACAAGAAATCCCGGCGCGGTAAAATCTGGCGAGGCAGCTATGGCAAGACCCGGCCACACAGCCCCGCCAAGAAGACCGCCCGACCCGTGGCCGTGATACCGGCGAGAAAAAAACGCTGACCGGGGAAACAGCCCCGGCATAGCGACCGGAGTCGAGTTCAGGCGTTTCCCTTGTTAACGCAGTCCTGCCTGCTGCTGCCTAGGCTACCAGTCGCCGCAGCAGGGTCTCCAGAATGGGCGTGGCGATATGCTGGGCCCGCGGACCCAGTTCCAGCGGTTTCAGCAGCATCTTCGCGCTCATCTGGTGAGGAAAATGTCCGCCGACCAGGTGGCGGAAACGCTTCTGCAGCTTGCGGTAAACACGGCTGTCGAAGGGCTCGCCGGGATGGCTGACAGCGTACACATGCTTGAGAGCGATATATGCGTCCTCGCCGTCGATCATCTTGAGTCTATGCCACAGTGCTTGCAGCACGCGGGTGCGGCCGGAGCCCTCCGCTGCGCGGTAACGCCGGAAATAACCGTAGAAGTACTTGTAGTGGCGCACCTCGTCCTCGCGGATGTGGCGGGTGAGCACATTCAGCACCGGCTCGGGACTCAGCCGGCTCAAGGCGGTGTAGTAACTGGCGGTACCCATCTCCACCACGCAACGCGCCGCCATCTCCATACTGCGCGTGGCTTCGAGCGCTTCCAACTTGCAGCACGTGGAATACTCACGCAGGTAATCCCGGTAGGTTCGTTCCCAGTCGAACTCCGGCCAGGCAATCTGCACATAGCGTTTGAGGGCTTCACCGTGCTGCAGCTCTTCGTGCAACCAGTGCTGTTCCAGCCAGTCGGTTACCTCGGCGTCACCGTCGAAATACTCGATCAGGTTGCGGGTGTAGAGATGAGTGGTGATCTCGACAAATGACGCGGCGCTGACCATATGGAAAAGTTCTTTGTCGCGCGCCACTCGTTCCCGCTGGATGGCGTGCCAAGGGATATCAGCGAGCGTCCAGCGCTGCAGGGAAACTGAGGGTCTGATTGTCGCGGACATGCCTATCCCCAGGAATCCAGTTGTCGTTTGTCGAGGCCACCATAACCGGCCCTGATATTGACTGTGAAGACCCGCGGAAGGTTCCGGATGACGCCGCTGCGCCACAGCGTTAGAGTATCCATAACTTCGGCATCATCAGGAGTGTCCTTTGCCCCAGTCCACCCGCGATCGGCTGGTAACCACAGCCTGCCTGTTGCTGCTGCTTGCCGGCTGCGCCGTGAACCCCTATCTGGCCCCGCCGGATGTGGCCGCGCCGCCGTCCTCCGCCACTGTGCTGCCGGATGGGCTTGCCTACCGGGTGCTGCACCATGGATCCGGTACGGCACATCCGGCCCCGGATTCCGTGGTGACGGTGAATTACACCGGCTGGACAGTCGACGGCAGGAAATTCGACAGCACCTTCAATCCCGACGGCAGCGCCACCCCAGTGACTTTTTCGCTCAATAAGCTCATCAAGGGCTGGCAGCAGGCCGTGCCCACGATGGTGGTCGGGGAAAAGATGCGTGTATGGATCCCGGGCAAGCTCGCCTACGATAACCGTAATCGCCCCGGCGCGCCCCATGGCATGCTGGTATTCGATATCGAGCTGCTCGACATCAGCCACTGAGTGACGCCATGCAAGCCTGGGAAACCGCCCGGCCTAAGCGGCTGTGGCGGTCCACGAGATCGGCATCGCCGCCCCATCGCTGATACATGGCCGCTAACCTCCGCGCCCGCCGTGCCGCCGCCGGGAACCGGGGTTGCGCGACTTGCGCGCCGTGGTCTCCACGCCCTGTACCTGGCCGTTGGCAATCGTCACCTGCTGGAACAGATACTGGGGACCGAAATCATAGGTCCACTGCTCGGTACGCAGCATCACCTCTCCCCGCGAGCCGCGCACGCCGTGCAGATATGCGGAGATATCGCGTTTCTTCCATGGATTGCCGCAGCGCGCCGCCAGCTCGTACACGCTCATGCCGCTGCGGATGTCCTGGGGTATGCAGCGCTGTGCCCCGCGGGTGTCGAAACCGTAGCCGGGAGTATCGATGGAATCCAGCGCCCCCTTGTGAAAGTGCAGCACCCGCAACAGCTGGCTGCTCCCGGCGTTGTAATACCAGTCCTCATTGATGGCCGAGAAATGCCCGCGCCGGTACAAACCCAGCGGGCTGTAGACGAAATCCGGCTTGCCGCACTTCTGGCGCACGCTGCCGGCACGGTCGCCGGTATCCACCATGCCCCGCTGGCAGCGCCATGCATTTGCGGGCGGGGCGGCGAATCCAAGCAGTAACAGCAGGCTTCCCAGCAACAGTCCTTTTTTACTCATGGCCGATTCCTTCCATTGAATGCCATCCGCCACCGTGCACAGTTACTATAAACTATGATCAGTCGCAGCGGTCAAAGCTCACAGGATGGAGGTCGTCATGAAAGCATGGCGCGTGGTCTTTTCACTGGCGTTGCTGGCGGTCGCTGCCGGTTGCACCTGGGTAGCGGTCAATCCACAGGCGAAGTCGGCCGGCGTCATCGTGCTCAGCCAGGATCGCGTGAGCCGTTGCCAGTTGCTCGGCAAGGTGCAGGTCTCGGTCGAGGATAAGGTCCTTGGCATGCCGCGGGTGCAGTCCGATGTGGAGCATGACTTGCAGAACCTGGCCATCAATCAGGCCGTCACCGCCGGCGGCGACACGGTCTCGCCGCTGGCAGCGGCAGTAAACGGCGTCCAGACTTTCGGCCTCTACAAGTGCCTCGGCAGCGCCGCCCCGACAGCCACCTCGGCGCCCGCCGCCAGCACCGCAGTCAAGACCATCCCCTACCGGCCGCCATCCGACTGAGGTCCCGCGAGCGCTTCCCTGAGCGGCCCAATGAAATCGGCGTAGCGCTGCCAGCGTCCCACGGAACCGGAATAAATGGGCTGGCGTACTTGCGCGAGACTCGCGGTCTTGACGGTGCGCCGGTTCTCGTAAAACCGCAGGCAGGCCGGATCCCAGGGCAGCCCGCAGAATTCCACCAGCCGCCGTGCCTGGCCATCCACATCCGCCACCACGTCTTCGTAGCGCACCTCCAGCATGCGCCCGGCCGGCAAT
>JAGWNO010000044.1 GCA_028871235.1 Gammaproteobacteria bacterium | reverse complement strand
GATGGCATACAGGGTGTTTTTCGGATTGGTGACTGCCTGGCGCTTGGCCGACTGGCCCACCACCACCTCGTTGTCCTTGGTGAAAGCGACGATGGATGGTGTGGTGCGGTCGCCCTCGCTGTTCTCGATAACCCGGGGCTTGCCGCCCTCCATTACCGCTACGCAGGAATTGGTGGTGCCCAAGTCAATGCCGATAATCTTGCCCATGACGCGAACTCTCCAGATAAATGCTCAAAAGCTATTGATGTTCAACTAGATGGGGGCCGCCCATCTGGTTTCAAGCTGCCCCCGCAGGAGACTTGGCCACGATGACGCGGGCCGGACGCAGCAGACGGCCGCGCAGCAAATAACCTTTCTGTGCCGTCAGCAGTACCGTCCCGGGGGTGGCATCCGCCGTCTCCTGCATGGCCATCGCCTCGTGGAGTCCCGGATCGAAGGCCTCGCCCTTGACCGGGTTCAGCTCATCGACACCAAAGCGCTCCAGCACCGTAGCCAGAAGTTTCAAGGTCAGTTCCATACCCTGCCTGAGAGTGGTGGGCTCCGCTTGCCCGGCAGAGGCCAGTCCCGTCTCCAAGCTGTCCTTCACCGGCAGGAGTTCGCTGAGGAAGCGCTCCAGGGCAAATTTATGGGCATGTTCCACATCCCGCTGGGTGCGTTTGCGAAGATTGTCCAGTTCCGCTGCGGTACGCAGGTAACTATCCCGGTTTTGAGACGCCTGCTGCTGGGCTTCGGCCAAAGCCGCCTGCAAGTCATCCGCGGTATCCGGGATCCCGGATGCGGCCGTCTCTACCTTGTCAGCCTCCTGTTCCGCCGACGCGGATCGCTCATCACTCATGCTCGTCTCCATCATATTTTCACTCCACGTCGCAGGCGCCGATCACACAGAACCCTGTCCGCGACATGCACAGCCTTGCGAGGATTTGGGGTTCACTTGCGCGGATTCAAGGCGACTGACAGCAGCCGCGCCGTCATATCCACCAGCGGGATCACCCGCTCGTAAGCCATACGCGTAGGACCGATGACACCGAGTACCCCCACCACCTCCTCACCCACGCTATACGGAGCCGTCACCACACTGCACTCATCCAGTACCTTATAGCCGGATTCCTCACCGATGAAGATCTGTACGCCATCGGCGCTGGTGCACTTGTCCAGCAAGTGCAGGATATCGTGTTTCTGGTTGAAGGCTTCAAACAGCCGCCGCAGCTTCTCCACATCCGACAGTTCGGCCCACTCCATGAGGTTGGTCTCCCCGGCCATCACGTAATTGCGGTCTGTTGCCCGGCCACGGGTCTCGAACACTTTCTCTGCCATGGTGATGGCGGCCAGCATCAGGTCATTCATGCGTTCACGGGTGCGGCGCAATTCATTCAGCAACTCCACGCGTACCGCATGGATATCCTTGCCGACGAAGTGGGTGTTCAGATAATTACTGATCTGCAGGAGCGCCGCCGCATTATAGCTGCGCTCCAGACTGAGTACCCGGTTCTGCACTTCGCCCTCATTCACCACCAGGATGGCGAGCACACGGTTTTCGGACAGATGCAGGAATTCAATATGCCGCCAGGCGATATGCTCGCGTCGCGGCAGCGTCACCACCCCGGTCATATGTGTGATGGCGGACAGCATATTTGAGGCCGTGGCCAGCAACGCCTGTGGATGTGACTCCTCGCTGTCCAGTTGTTCTTTGATGAGACGCACTTCCCGCATATCCAGTGGCTTGACCGTAAGCAGCGTATCCACGAAAAAGCGGTAGCCCTTGACGGTGGGGATGCGTCCGGCAGAGGTGTGGGGCGAGGCCACGAATCCCAGCTCTTCCAGATCCGCCATGACATTCCGGATGCTGGCGGGACTCAGATCCAGGCCCGAATCGCGTGACAGGGTGCGCGAGCCCACCGGCTCACCATCACGGATGTAGCGCTCCACCAGCATCTTGAGCAGGTGCTGGGCGCGTTCACTGAGGGGTTTATCGGTCAGGTCCGCATGCATGCTGATGGCAAGGCCGTTATCGCACGGTTGAATAATGTTCCTGGCACTCGGCGATTTGGAGTGCCAAGCCGCAAACTAGCAACCGCTGTGCTGCGGTGTCAAGGAGTTGGCGCCATTCTTGGCGGCCCCGGAGGAGCGTGCTAAGGTTCCCGACCCTATGGCGCAGCGTTTCTCCAGCATCGGACTCATGGGCCGCGAACACGACCCGCAGGTGACGCAGACGCTGGCCAGCCTGGCCGCACACCTGCAGTCCGCCGGCGTGACCGTGCTGGTGGATGCGGCCCTGGCGCCGCTGCCTGGCCTGGTCACCGTGAAGGCCGTGAATCAAGAGCAGCTGTGTTCGCTGGCAGAGCTGGTCATCGTGGTTGGCGGTGACGGCACCCTGCTCAAGGCTGCGCACGCCATCACCGCGCGGCAGGTGCCGCTGGTGGGCATCAATCTCGGCCGGCTGGGTTTCCTGGCCGATATTCCACCGGCTGCCATGCTGGATGACATCAGCGCCATACTGCGGGGCGACTACCAGCAGGAACAGCGGCAGCTGCTGGATGCAGTCATACTCCGGGGCACGCTTATCACTCGCTGCTCAGCGGCACTTAATGACGTGGTGGTGCAGAAAGCCGATGGCGGCCGTCTCATCGAATTCGAGACCCATGTGGACGGCCACTTCGTGTGCGCGCACCACGCTGACGGCATCATCATCGCCACAGCCACCGGTTCCACCGCCTACGCACTCTCCGGCGGCGGCTCCATCCTGCATCCGGCGCTCGATGCCGTGACGCTGGTACCCATCTGCCCACATGCTCTCGGCGACCGCCCCATCGTGGTGAAGAGCGACAGCCGCATCGAGATTGTCATCAATAATACCCACGGTGGACGGGCGCAGATCACCTGTGACGGCCAGCAGAGCCGGATGCTGGACGCCGGCGACCGGGTGCGCATCGAGCGTTCCGTCCACACCATCACCTTCATCCATCCGCCTGGCCACGATTATTATAAGATCCTGCGCACCAAGCTCCATTGGGGGCGCGGCTCCCAGCAGACACCCCCGCGCTGATACCCGCATGCTGACGCACATCGCCATCCGCGATTTCGCCATCATTGATGTACTGGAACTGGATCTCGCCAAGGGCATGACAGTCCTCACGGGCGAGACCGGTGCCGGTAAATCCATCCTGGTGGATGCGCTGGGACTGCTGCTGGGTGACCGCGCTGATGCGGGTGTCATCCGGCACGGTGCGGAACGCGCCGAAATCGCCGCTGAATTTGATCTCGCCGGGTCCACCGCGGCCGCCGCATGGCTCAAGGACCAGGATCTGGCCGCAGGCGATGCCTGCATCCTGCGGCGCATCGTCAGCCGTGATGGCCGTTCCCGTGGGCAGATAAACAGTCGCAGCGTGCCGCTGCAGGCGCTGCGTGAGCTGGGCGAACAGCTGCTGGATATCCACGGCCAGCACGAACACCAGTCACTGCTGCGCCATGACACACAGATGGCCCTGGTGGACAGTTATGGTGACCATGGTGCGCTGCAGCAACATATGGCCGACCTATATAAGGACTGGAAAGCCGTTCACGAAAAACTGACAACCTTGCAGGCCGCCGCCGCCGACCGGGATGCGCGCCTGGAAACGCTGCGCTATCAGGTGAATGAACTGGAAGCACTCAAGTTGAGTCCCGGCGAGCTCGCCAGCATAGATGATGAGCACCGGCGCCTCGCCAACAGCGGCCGGCTGCTGGAAGGCGCACAGTCCTCCCTGGATTGGTTGTATGAGAACGAGGAAGGCTCCGCCTACCAGTTAGTGAGCCAGGCACTCGCCCGTCTGCAGCCGCTGGACGATGTGGATACACGACTGAAGGCCATCAATGAAATGCTGACGACGGCTCAAGCCCAGATCAGCGAGGGCAGCGACGCCCTGCGCCGTTATCTCAATGGCTTGGACATGGACCCACAGCGGCTGGAGTGGCTTGAAAACCGTCTCGCCAGTCTCCACCAGCTTGCCCGCAAGCACCGTATCGAGCCTGCGGACCTTCCGCACCGGTTGCAGGCACTCACCAAGGAACTCGGAGAGTTGGAGCATGCCGGGATCGCCCTGCAGGAGCTCGAAGCGCAGCTGCAGGCACTGCGGGCCGCCTGCCGCGAGCAGGCGGAGGTTTTGCATGACCGCAGAAGCAGTACGGCAGCGGAACTCGGCAGGAAAGTCGCCGGGGTCATGCAGGAACTGGGGATGCCCGGCGGCCGGTTCGCCATCGACGTCACACTGCAGGACACCGAGCAACCCACGACTCGCGGCGGTGGCCGTATCGAATTCCTGGTGAGCGCCAATAAGGGTCAGCCGCTCATGCCGTTGACGAAAGTGGCCTCCGGCGGTGAATTGTCGCGCATCGCACTCGCCATCCAGGTGATCGCCGCCCAAGCCAGCGCCATTCCCGCAATGGTGTTTGATGAAGTGGACGCCGGGATCGGCGGTGGGGTTGCGGAGATCGTCGGACGGCGCCTGCGCACCCTGGGCGAGAGACGCCAGGTGCTGTGCGTAACCCACCTGCCGCAGGTGGCCTCCCAGGCCCACAATCACCTGCGGGTAATCAAGGAGACCCGCGGCAACACCACCTTGACACGCATCGAAACGCTGGACCGGAAGGCCCAGGTGGAAGAACTGGCGCGCATGCTGGGCGGCGTGGAGATTACCGAAACCACGCGCAAACATGCCCGCGAAATGCTTGCCCGCTCCGGTTAGCAGACCTGATTACTTTTGCAGCGATTTGCGGCAAGCTGAACAGACGCCGTAGATATACAGGGAATGGTCGGTGATTTCATAGCCCTTGGCGGAAGCGATCTGTTTCTGGCGATTCTCGATCTCGCCGTCCACGAACTCATCCACCCGGCCGCACTTCACGCACAGGATATGGTCGTGGTGATCCCCCTGGTTGAACTCGAACACCGAGTGACCGCCCTCGAAATGATGGCGTGTCACCAGTCCGGCCGCCTCGAATTGAGTCAGCACCCGGTACACGGTGGCCAAACCGATGTCCGCACCCAGTTCCAGCAGTGCCTTGTACAAATCCTCGGCACTCATGTGACGCTGGTCGCTACTCTCGAGAATCTCGAGGATCTTGACCCGCGGCAGGGTCACCTTGAGACCGGCGTTGCGAAGTTCCTGGCTTTCCACGGCGGATTGTCTGGGCATCGGCTTCTCGGGGCGGCGCGACTTCGGGTATTATCACCCACCCGTCAAGCAACGCAAATCGGCCCGCCATGCGCATTCCACGAGTTCTGCCCCTGTTATTGGCGCTGTTGTTGTGCGCCTGCGTCTATCGGCCGGAAATCAAGCAGGGTAACTTCATCGATGACAGCATGATCGCGCAGGTCAAGCCGGGCATGACCCAGGCCCAGGTACAGCTCATCCTCGGGCCGCCCATGATCCGGGATCCGTTCCACGCCGATCGCTGGGACTACGTCTATTACTTCGAGCCCAGCGACCGCAGCAGCGTCGCCACGCGCCATGTGGTGGTGCTGTTCAAGGGCGGCAAGGTAGTGAGCATCGCACAGAAGCCCATGCAGGCGCAGAAGGGCCCCTGAATTACCCACGGCGTGTGCGCGGCGGCTTGCCCATGGTGCGGCCCCTGCTCGCCAGCTCGCGGCGCGCTGCCTTCGGGTCCTTGAGCAGCGCGCGGTAGATTTCCACGCGCTCACCGTCTTGAACCGGCGTGTCAAGCGTCACCAGCCGGCCGAAGATGCCGAAGTGGGTGTGCATCATGTCGATCTCCCTGAATTTCCGCAGCAGGCCCGAACGTTCGATGGCCAAGCGCACATCCGCGCCGGCGGCAAGCTCCACCGATACCAGGTGTTGCGCGGCTGGCTGGGTATAGACCACCTCTACGCGCACTGTCTTATCGCTTACCATACAGGTCCAGCGCGCGCCGGGTGAAGGCATCCACCAGCGAATTGCAAATCTCGTGGAACACCGGGCCCACCATCAGATCCAGCAGCGCACCGGCGAACTCGAACTCCATCTTCAGCGCCACTTTGGAACCTTCGGGTCCCAGATCCTCGAACTGCCAGTGTCCCCGCAGATGGCGGAAAGGCCCGTCCTCCAGTGTGATCACGATGGCTTGGCCAGGTTGCAGGTGATTGTGGGTGGTAAAAATCTTGTGAAGACCAGCACGCGCCATCTCCAGGCTGGCGCGCATCTCAGTGTCATTGTGGGACAGGATCTGGGCACGCCGGCACCAGGGCAGGAATTCGGGGTAACGCAGCACGTCGTTCACCAGTGCGTACATCTGCTGCGCCGTATACGGCACCAGCGCGCTCTTATTGACGGTGCGCATGAAGACTCCCGCTGGATCGCCGGCATGTGGTGGTGATTTTGGGCCAATCACCGCGACGCTACAACGTCCGGGAAGCCCGCAGGCACACGTTATAATGCATCATGAGCAAGAAGAACGATACTTCCAAGGCCGCGCCGGCCACCATCGCCCTCAACAAGCGCGCCCGGCATGATTACTTCATCGAGGAACGCCTGGAAGCGGGCTTGGCGCTGGAAGGCTGGGAAGTCAAAAGCCTGAGGGCGGGCAAGGCCCAGATCACCGAGGGTTATGTAGTCATCAAGAACAACGAAGCGTGGCTGTTGGGCTCCCACGTGACGCCGCTCAATACCGCCTCCACCCATGTCCATCCCGATCCCACACGCACCCGCAAATTGCTCTTGAACCGGGCGGAACTGGACCGCCTCATCGGCGCGGTCGAACGCAAGGGTTACACCCTTGCACCCCTCGCCCTTTACTGGAAAAAAGGCCGCGCCAAACTGGAAATCGGTCTCGCCAAAGGCAAGCAGCTCCATGACAAGCGTGCTGCCGAGAAGGACCGGGACTGGCAGCGGCAAAAAGACCGCATGCTGCGCCAGAGGAGGTGAGGAGCAAGGGGAAAGTCGTAAGCCTCCATGGCATCTGCCGCTGCTGCCATCCTCACATTGCACTCACCCTCATCCGCCTCGCACAGCCCGCCCTCCCGGCGGCTTGGTGGGGCATACCCCCACCCGCCTGTTCGGTATAGACTTGTGAGCGTTGTGTATCGGGGGCGACATGGTTTCGACGTGGGTCGCGAAACCCGAAGTGCATGCCGAGGTGCAAGGTTCCTCGTTAAACCGCTTGCAAACAAGCTAGTTGCGAACGACGCTAACTACGCCCTAGCCGCCTAATCCCGGCTAGCCGTTGACTGGAGCCGTGCTTGTGCGTCCAGCGCCCTTCCGGGGCATTCAACGGTCGTGTCTCACAAGATCGCGGTGCGATGCGTCCGGCGCCAATCCGCTAAAACATACCGGACCCGCCGTCTGTTTTCCCTGCCCGTCGGGTAGCAGGCGGTTAAATCAAAGACGTGTGCTAAGCATGTAGAGCTGAGGGCGGAGCACTTGCGGACGCGGGTTCGATTCCCGCCGCCTCCACCATAAAATCAAAAAGGCCACCCCAACGGTGGCCTTTTTGACTTTGAGGATGATGACGTTGGAATCGAACCATTGGGTGAGATGCCATTTGACAGGGACGCCATGGTACCGCGAAGGACCGGGATGTCCGTGAGCGGGCCGCCGCCGCCATCATTAATTCGGCATTAAATGCCGTTCATGTCCGGTTATCAACCGTATATTCAGAGTAAACCCATCTCCAGGCAGGTGCGTTTATTATGAGTACGATGCAGGCGAAAATCTTTCATGCATTGCGCATGCTGGCCGCGGCGACGATCGTGGCGTTGGGCCTTGCAAGCTGCGCTTCGGTACCGAACCAGCCCGGCGCGTACCCGCCGCAAGTCTATTACGGCGGCAGTGCGTATTACGGGTATGGCTTCGGTGACGGCTATTCGCCCTGGGGCTACGGATACGGGTGGGGACCGGGTCTGGGCCTAGGGTACTATGGGCCGCCGATCTTCGTTGGGGGTGGTCAGCCCGCCCCTGGCGGCCCCCCTCCTCCGCTTCCACCGGGCGGCGGCATGCCACCTCCTCCGCCGGGCGGCGGTGCGCCGCCCCCACCGCCAAGATCTCCGCCCATGTTCGGCCCCATGCACCACGGCTTCATGCCCCCGTGCCCGCATGGCAAGAACCAAGCCTGTCCCTGAATTTCTCAGATCCTCTGCATCACAATCCGCAGCCGCGCCCGCAGCACACTCACCGACTGTTGCAGCCGGGTGTAGGCCGCTTCGTCCAGCGGACCATAGCCGCGCAGCTTGGCAGCCGTGAGTTCCAGGAATTCCACGTCCGCGAACTGGAGATGCGTATGCGCTTTCCATTGCGCAGATATGGCCGTTTCCGGCACTGCAAGCTCCAGTTGCTCAATGACATGCGTGAGTTCCCTGCGCATCGCTCCGAGCAGGGTGCGCAGTCCGCTGCGTTGTTCACTGGAGAGATCGCCGGGATACCCGCATTGCGCTGCGGGTTTTGCCTCCGCAAGGGCGGCAATGCTGTCGAGATGCTTGCTGACCTCAGCAAACACGGCCATCACATGGCGCTGCTGGCTGGCATTCAGGCCGCTCATGTACGCGCGCTGTCGTGGTGGATGGTGGCAAGCAACGGCAGAGCGGCAAGCTGCAACAGCATTGCCACCGCAACCAGCCATCCGGGTCCCAGTGCGTACAGGGCTCCCATCATCACGCTGCCCGCAAACCATGCCGCGCCAAACACCGTATCAAACAGTCCGTAAGCGGTTCCACGCTTCGCTTCGGGCGTCAGTGTGGCAACCCCGGCGCGCACTGTACTCTCCTGCACCCCCAGGGCCGCGCCCCACAGACCCGCGCCAATCCATATCCATAGCGGATGCACCGCAAGAAACAGCAGCGGCAATGTCGGCAGGGTAAGCACAGGCAGCGCATACAGCACCTTCAAGCCGTAACGATCGTAAAACCGCCCTACCACCAACGCCGCTACCGCGTCCGCGGCCATGGCCACGCCGAACAGCACCGGAATGAGCGGCGGGGACAGGCGCTGGGTGATTTGCAAATGAAAAGCCACGAGAATGAAATGGGAAAAGCCCAGGATGGTGACCACCGAAAATGCCAGGTAACGGTAGTAGCGCGCGTCAAACTTCGCCGGCTCGTGTCCTTTCTCCAGCGGCGCCGCATCCGGCTCGATGCCGCGCGCCCGCCAGAGAAAAAACAGCGCCAATAACGCCGGCACGACCAGCACGGCAAAACCCAGGCGGTAACCTGAAAAGGCAACCGCTGCGGCCACCACCAGCGGGCCGGCTACCGCACCCAGCTGGTCAAGAAATTCGTGCAGGCCGAAAGCGTAACCGTGGCCCAGCTCGCGTCCCGCGCGCGACAGGAGAGCATCCTTGGCGGGATTGCGGATGCCCTTGCCGACGCGTTCCACAAATACCAGCAGGCCCGCGATCCAGGCCGCCGACGTCAAAGCCAACGCCGGCACCGCCAGCATATTGAGTGTGTAACCCGCGCCCATCACCCGCCAATGGCCACGATGGCGGTCCACGAAGCGCCCCGAGACCAGGCGCACCGCATAACCCAGGAATTCACCCAGGCCTGCCACCAGGCCCACGAACACCGGGCCGGCGCCCAGTACCGCAAGGTACGGCCCGACGATGCTGCGGCCGCCTTCATAGGTGAAATCGGCGAACAGGCTGACGATGCCGATGCTGATGACGAAACGCAGCGCACCACTGCGCGCGTTGACCTGCTCAGTGACCAAACGGCCGCCGCTATTGACGAAGCGCGCCACGCTCCTTTCGCCTCCCGCCGCACCTCACAGGCAGCACTGCACCGGCCATGACACCACATGGCCCGGTGGAACCAGATCGCCAAGGGTCACGAGCGCCGCCTCCACGGTAGCCGGCTCATCAAAGAATTCCACCACCAACGGCAGACGCGCGTTGAGCCGCAGCAGGTCTGCGGAATGTACTTCACCCTTGCGACCAAAACCGGCGATACCCCGGAACACCGTTACCCCGTGCACCCGGTGCTGGTCGTGCAAAATACCCATGATCTCGGTAATCAGGTTTTTCTTCATTCCCTGGTCCGCTTCACTGAGATAAATGCGTACCAGAGTCATCTGCTTGTCCATGGTGACATCCCTCACAAGTTACGGGCGATGTAGGCGCCGCAGAATGCAGCCAGCAGTCCCACCATCACCGACAGCAGTATATAGAATCCGGCCTTGACGAATTCACCATCCTCAGCCAACAGCAGAGTCTCCATCGAAAAGGTTGAAAAGGTGGTGAAACCGCCCAGTACGCCGGTAAGCATGGCGGTGCGCAACACGGGATTCATTGACACCCGCTCCAGGGTCTCGAAGAACAGGAATCCCATGAGGAAGCAGCCCAAGATGTTGATGACGAAGGTCGCGAGCGGAAAGTTGCGCTGATAAACAAGTGAGATGAGCTGGGTGAGACCCAAGCGTGCGCAACAACCGACGGCTCCGCCAATGGCTACGCCGAGATACGTCCACATGTAATATCTTCCTCCAGTTTCAGGACAGGACAGGCAACAGCAGGATCAGCGCCAGGATCAGGCCTATTATCGCAACATAGGCATTGAGATGCCCGGACTGCAGCCGCGCAATACGCGCCGCCGCGGTACGCACTCCGTCCACCAGCGGCGCAAATAACCGCGGGCCGAACACGGGCGCTACCTTGTGGTTGAATCTGAGCCGTCTCACAAAATACTTCTGTTCCGCGGGGTGCTCGTGTTCCACGTCCAGCGTAGGGCGGTATATGAAGCTGTAGAAAGTGCGCAGCGCATTGGAAAAGGCGAGTGCCGAAGTGGCCACCCGCTCCGAGCTGCGCGGCAAGCCACCGTACCAAACCGGTGCGCGCCGGAGCTGCCTGCGGGGCGCGAATCGCCACAGGGCGAGGGGCAGCAGCGCGAGCAGTGGCCCCGAATACTCGAGGATGCGCGCCTCCTCGATCATGTAAACCTCGATATGGGTGCTGGAATGTATCGGCAACCGGTCGGTTTCGACGAGCAGCAGAATGAAGAATGCGGCGGTGAGAAACAGATGCGCCGGCCCCCAGTAAATGGCACTGTCCGTCACCAACAGGTGATTCACTACGAACGGCAGCATGGCCTTGGCCAGCAGCGCGATACCCACGAACACCAGAATGAGGGCCGGCTCGGCGAGAATGGCAAGCATCACACTGCGACTTGAACCAATGCCGCCGTAGGCGCTGCCGGAATCAAGTCCCGCCAGCGTCACCATGAAGCCGCCCAGGGTGAGGATAAGGCCGCCGCCAAGAATGTCGCCCATATCGGAAAGCGGCAGTGGGAAATTGGTGAGCACCGGAATCAGGATGGGCACCACCAGCATGCAGGTGAAGGCAATCACCGGCGCAACGAAGAACACGAACGAAGCGGTCTCGGGGACCACCTGTTGCTTGCGGAACAGTTTCAGGAGATCGCGGTAAGGCTGGAACAGACTTGGGCCTCGGGCCCGTTGCACCCGCTCCTCGTAGCGCAGGATGAAGCCTTGCAACAGCGGAGCAAGCAGCACCACCGCCAGCACCTGAGCGACCTGCAGCAGCACATCATGCATATGTGCGGCTCCGCGGGGGGCGCGTCGGCGACTTTGCAGTACAAGTCGGGTGGATATCGGGGATACGCCGGCCGCACTCGCGAGCCATGCGCATCCAGGGGATGCCCATACCGATCACTCCTCTGAGCCTTCATAAGCCTTACTAAGGTTCAGTAGGAGTCATCAGCCCTATGGGCGGTTCTGGGCGGACTCCATCGCCAATCTTCTCGCCAGAATGAAAACACGGCTGCGCTACCCTGTCAACAACGGCCGCTCAAGCCGGACTGGACTTGCATGCAATCAAACCGGTTACACGGATGCAGTCAAGCATGGCAAGCAATCCCCGCCAGCCGGGCTTCGCCGCCCTCGGCAACTGCGGCGGCACTGCCAGCGTATTGGAGTGATGTAACCTGAGAAGCCCATCAGCCTGCAGCTTGGTATCCAGCCAGTCAGAAAAAAACTGCCCGGGTATTCCCGGGCAGTTTAGTTGCAGTGAACCATGCTGTGGATTCCAGATCCAGGCTTTATCCACCCAGATTGAATACCAGCGTAATTACCGGATGGATGGTCTGGCCAGCAAATTGCGGTGGTGGCATCGGATAGCGCGCACGTGCCACGGCATCCATGGCGGCACGATCCAGTGAGCGTGCGCCGCTGGAACGGTCAACATGGATATTGCTCACCTGCCCGTCGAGATAATCGAACGACACAACCACTGAGCCTGTCGCACCCGAAATCACCGCTTCACGAGGGTACACCTTCGCCGCATCGATAGCGGCGTGTAGTTGTGAGTAGAAATCCGCGCGCACCGCGGCGATATCCACCCGCGGCGGGGCCGGTACCAGCGGTGGCTGCGGCGGTGGCGGGGGTACCGCATCCGGCGTCGGGATCGGCGTCGGGATGGGCGGCACCTCGCTCAAGGGCTGCGGCTGTGGCGGCGTGGGGATCGGCGGCTGCGGTGTCTTGGGCGGCGGCGGCGGTGGTGGCGGTGTCGGCGGGATGGTTATCACCGCCACCTTTTGCTCCGGCGGCATCTGCGGAGGGTGCATCTGTTCCCAGATGAGTATCCCCGCCACTGCGATGATGATGAACCCCTCGAGGATCAGCGCCGCGATGAACGAGTACCCGGTTCGGGCCGTGAATAGACCCTCGGTGAAAACGTGTTTTCTTTCCACGATTGGGCCTATGAATTAATCAGTGTTTTTGGCGGCGATACCGATCTGGGTCACCCCCGCTTCACGGCACGCGTCCATGACAATCACGAGATCCTGCAGCGACGCTTCCTTGGCGCCGGCAATGGTCACGTTCGCGTGCGCCGGATCACGTCCCAGCAGATAGGAAGTGAGCTGGTCCGCCGTCATCTTCTGGTCCTCGACCACGATCTCGCCGTCAGCCAGCAGACTGATGATGATCTTGGGCCGCTCTATGGTCACCGCCGTACTGCTGCGGGGCAGCTTGGAAGCGATGCCAGTGGCCGGAATCATACGCAGTGTGATCATGACGAAGAACACCAGCAGGAAGAACATAATGTCGATCATCGGGATGATCTCGATTCTTCCTTTTTTCTTCTCAAAGAAACCCTTCATTTCAACTGCCTGCCTTGGCCGTCATCACGGCCATTTTAATATGATTAACCACATCTTTCAGGACCGGGGGCCGATCTCAGACGGTGAGACGATTGACGAGCATCACTTTAATGGCTTCCATCTGATGAAGGATCAGACGGACGCGGTTGTTGAGGCCGTTGAAAAACACCAGGCCAAGGATAGCTACAAACAAGCCCGCCGCGGTGGCCACGAGCGCCTCGGCCACGCCTCCGGTCACCTTGGTGGGAGCCGTGTCGGCGGCG